>JBBECS010000053.1:91216-154913 GCA_040881685.1 Acidimicrobiia bacterium
ACGCCAGGCCGGCGGCTGCAGCTGCGTCGCGATGGCGCTGCCAGGCCCAGCGCGCGGCGTCATGGCAGACGGTGGGGTGGAAGCCGGTGGCGAAGAGCACGCGCTCGACGTGATCGAGGTCGTCACCCTGTTCGAGCAGCGCGAGCGCCATGCGCCGAGCGCGCCGCTGCGCTTCCGCGTGCGGCGCCTCGGCGAGCACGGTCTCGGTCCACTGCGCGTGCGCCGTCTGCAAGGGAGCGGGGAGTCGGCGAAGGTGACGCTGGGGGAGAGAGGGCAGCGTGCGGCGCACGGCCACGGTGCCACGTCCGTCGGAGCACGCGAGGTCGAACGACTCGAGCCGGGTCAGGCTGCGCACGATGGGCGAGCTGTTGCCGGCGCGCTCGCCGAGCCCGAGCCGCTGTGACGCTTCGGCCACCGGCAGCTCGATCGCCCCGTTGCGCTCGTCGAAGCGCGCCGCGAGGTGCCGGAGCAAGAGGAGCGACGTCGGCCCGAGGGTGGGGAGCCAGAACGTCTCGGCGTAGATCGAGCGCGGGTCGTGGCCGACGGTGTCGATCACGGGATCGGGCCACGGCTGGATCGTGAGGGTCGTCGGCATGGGGCCTCCGAGCAGGGGTGGGCAGGTGGCGCCGACGACCCGCGACGCGCGCCGTAGTGACAGTGGGCGGTCTATTCCTCGACCACTCCGGACTCGGACCAGCCGTTCACGTCAGGCCGAGAGCCCCACATCGACGCGTCCTGGGGACGACCGAACAGGTAGCCCTGCCCGTAGTCGCATCCCAACGAGCGCAGCTCGGAATGCTGGTCGGTGGTCTCGACACCTTCGCCCACCGCACGCAACCCGAGGGAGTGCGCCAGGCCCACGACGGTCGCGCAGATCGCCGTGTCGTCTGCGTCACGTCCGAGCCCGTCCACGAACGCACGATCGATCTTCAATGAGCTCACGGGGAAGCGCTTGAGGTAGGCCATCGAAGAGTACCCGGTGCCGAAGTCGTCGACCGCGAGCTGTACCCCGAGGTCGCGCAACGCGCGTAGCGATGTGATCGTTGCCTCCGCATCGCGCATCAACGCGCTCTCCGTGAGCTCGAGCCAGACCGCGTCGGGTCGAACGCCGGTCGCGTCGAGGATGCGCGCCACTTCGCTCACCAGGCCGGGCTCCGCGAGCTGGCGGGCGGCGAGGTTCACGCTCATGGCGAGGTGGGCGCCTTGCTCGTGCCATCGGACCAGCTGGGTGCACGCGGCCTCGAGCACCCAGGCGCCGATCGGCACCACGAGCCCGGTCTCCTCGGCCAGTCCGATGAAGTCGGCTGGTGCCACGAGGCCGCGTTCGGGGTGCTCCCAACGGACGAGCGCCTCGAAGCCGGTGACCCGTGCGTTCTCGAGGTGAACGATCGGCTGGTAGTGGAGCCGCAGCTCAGAGCGTTCGAGCGCACGCCGGAGGTCGTTGGCAGTGCGGAAGTGGTGGACGGCCTGGTCGTGCGTCTCCGACGCGAAGCACTCCATCCGGTCGCGGCCCTCGTCCTTCGCCCGGTGCATCGCGGCGTTGGCGTTGCGCAGGAGTGTCTCCGGGGTCTCGAGCTCGCCTACGGCGATCGCGATGCCGACGCTCGCCGTCACGAACACCTCGCCTTCGGTGATCACCACCGGCTTCGAGATCGCCTCGACGAGGCGGGCCGCGACCGCGCGGGCCCCTGACTCTTCCGACACTCCGGAGCAGAGCACGGTGAACTCGTCGCCTTCGAAGCGCGCCACGATGTCGTTCGGACGGGTCGTTGCTCGGAGGCGATCGGCGATCGTCATGAGGATGCGATCGCCAGCCGGATGCCCGAGGCTGTCGTTGATGACCTTGAAGCGATCCAGGTCGATGAACAGGATCGCGGTCTGTTCGCGGCGGTCGCCGTTGGCGAGTGCACGGCGCAGCTCCTCCATGAACATCGAGCGGTTGGGAAGGCCGGTCAATGGGTCGTGAGCGGCCTGGTGTGCGAGGAGCCGGTCGTTCTCTTCGTGTTTGCTCGTGTCCTCGATCTGGGTCACGAGATAGATGGGTTGCCCGTCGTGGCCCCGCACCACTGACGACGACATCCGCGCGCTGATCGGCCGACCGTCGGCGTGCACCCAGCGCTGCTCGCTTCGATCGCCCGCGCCGTAGCCGGCAGCCGCGTTGGCCAATGCGCTCGCTACGGAGTCGCGGTCCTCGTGGTACGAGAGCGCGACGAGCGACACGCCTTCGAGTGCCTCCTCGCTCATGCCGAGCGTCTGCGCGAGCGCGCGGTTGGCCCTCAGCACCCGCCCATCGACTGTCGTGAGGGCCATCCCGATCGGTGAGTCGTCGAAGGTCGCGTGAAAGCGGGCGCGCACCTCGGCCAGCGCCGATTCGACGAGGCGGCGATCGGTCACGTCGCTCGCCGTGACCACGAATCCTCCGACGGCCGGGTCGTCGATGCGGTTCGTCACCGCGACGGCGACCGTGTGCCAGCTGCCGTCTTGGTGGTGGACGCGCAGCTCGACACGCTCGGTCTCTCCGACGCGCTCGCTGCTCGCCCGCGCCGTGGCGACGACGCGGGCTCGATCGGTCGGGTGCACGATGTCGATCGGCGCAGCTCCGAGCAATGAAGAGACCGGACGGCCGAGGAGTCGCTCGGTCGCGGGATTGGCGTACGAGAGTCGCCCGTCGCGGTCGAAGACGCCGATCGCGTCGTCGGTGTCGCTGAGGAGGGCGTGCAAGCGCGACTCGCTGCGTCGCAACCGCACCCCGGCCGTCTCGTCAGAGCGCCGGTGCTTTCGCCCCGTGATCTCGATCCCCATCCCAACGAGTGATCGACAATTTCGGGCCCCCGTCTGAAGTTCCGAAACCCGCCGGGTCAGCCCTTGAAGGTGTCCAGGACCCGTTCGGCGGCAACGGTGGGGGGGATCTTCCCTGCGACCACGTCGGCCTCGAGCCGCGCCGTCGCCTCGGCCGAGGTCGGGTCGTGGCGAAGCCGTTCGAGCAGGCCGGCCGACAGCTCGCCCCACATCCATGCTTTCGCTTGCTCGGCCCGGCGACGTCCCAGCTCCCCGGCCTCGTCGAGGACCCGGTGGTGCTCCTCGACCGCGGCCCAGCACTCGTCCACGCCGAGCCCTTCGAGCGCCGAGCACAACACCACGCGCGGCTCCCACGGGGGCGTCTTCGGCCGGATGAGGCGTACGGCGTTCGCGTAGTCGGATGCCGTGACGCCCGCCACCGTCGCGAGCTCGCCGTCGGCCTTGTTCACGACGACGACGTCGGCCAGCTCCATGATCCCCCGCTTGATCCCCTGCAGCTCGTCGCCTCCACCCGGCGCGATCAGCAGCACGAAGCAGTCGACCATTCCCTCGACTGCGACCTCCGACTGTCCGACGCCCACGGTCTCCACGAGCACCACTTCGAACCCGGCTGCCTCACACAGCAGCAACGCCTCGCGAGTGCGTCGCGCCACGCCGCCCAACGTCCCGCTCGTCGGCGACGGCCGTACGAACGCCTCGGGCCGGCGCGTGAGCTCCTCCATGCGCGTCTTGTCGCCGAGGATCGAACCCCCCGACCGCGTGCTCGAAGGATCCACCGCCAAGACCGCCACCCGCTTGCCCGCATCGACGAGGTGCAGCCCGAGCGTCTCGATCAGTGTCGACTTTCCCGATCCCGGCGCGCCGGAGATCCCGACGCGCACCGCGCCTCCGGTGCGCGGCATGAGCTCGGTCAGGAGCGCGTCGGCTTCCTCGCGGTGATCTGCACGCGTCGACTCCACGAGCGTGATCCCGCGCGCCAACGCGCGCCGATCGCCCCCGATGATCTGAGCTGCGAGCTCGCTCACCCGTGCCGCGGAAGCGCGGCCAGCACCTCGGATGCGGCCGTGGCGATGTGCGTACCCGGGCCGAACACCGCGGCGACACCGGCATCGCGCAGGAAGTCGTAGTCCGCCGGTGGGATCACGCCACCGACCACGACCACGATGTCGTCGCCACCCTGCTTGCGAAGCTGCGCGATGAGATCCGGCACCAACGTCTTGTGCCCCGCGGCCTGGCTGCTCACGCCGACCACGTGCACGTCGTTTTCGACGGCGTCGCGCGCCGCTTCCTCGGGTGTCTGGAACAGCGGTCCCACGTCCACGTCGAACCCGAGGTCAGCGAACGCGGTCGCGATCACCTTGGCGCCGCGGTCGTGGCCGTCTTGACCGATCTTGACCACCAGGATCCGCGGGCGACGGCCCTCGGCCGTCGCGAACTCCTCGACCTGGGCCCGGGCGCGGTCCCACTCCTCGTCGCCCTCGGCCGCCCTCCCGTACACACCAGAGATCGTACGAACCGTTGCCCGGTGGCGGGTGAACACCTGCTCGAGCGCGTCGGAGATCTCGCCCACGGTGGCGCGGGCACGGCTGGCCTCGGTGCTGAGCTCGAGCAGGTTGGCGTCGCCGCGCGCCCCCTCGGTGAGCCGCTCGAGCGCGGCCGTGCACACCGCCTCGTCGCGGGTCGCGCGCACCCGCTCCAGGCGGGCGATCTGCGACTCGCGGACCGCCGAGTTGTCCACCGTGCGGATGTCGACGGCTGACTCCTCGGCGAGCCGGTACTTGTTCACGCCGACGATCACCTCGTCGCTACGGTCCACCGCCGCCTGGCGGCGGGCGGCGGCCTCCTCGATGCGCAGCTTCGGCATCCCCGACTCGACCGCCTTGGTCATGCCGCCGAGAGCCTCGACCTCCTCGATCAGCGCCCATGCGTGCTTCGCGACCGCGTCGGTGAGTGCCTCCACGTAGTACGAGCCGCCCAGCGGGTCGACCACGTGGGTGACGCCGGTCTCCTCGGCGAGGATCAGCTGGGTGTTGCGCGCCACCCGCGCGGCGAAGTCGCTGGGAAGCGCGAGCGCCTCGTCGAAGGAGTTGGTGTGCAGGCTCTGCGTTCCGCCCAGCACTGCGGCCAGCGCTTCATATGCGGTGCGCACGATGTTGTTGTACGGGTCTTGCTCGGTGAGCGAGACACCCGAGGTCTGGCAGTGCGTGCGCAGCATCAGGGATCCGGGCTTCTTCGGATCGAACTGGCGCATCACGCGAGCCCACAGCAGGCGGGCGGCGCGCAGCTTCGCAACCTCCATGAAGATGTTCATGCCGATGCCGAAGAAAAAGGACAAGCGACCGGCGAACGCGTCCACGTCGAGTTTGCGGCCGAGGGCGGCGCGCACGTACTCGAGGCCGTCGGCGAGCGTGAACGCGAGCTCCTGCACGGCGGTCGCGCCGGCCTCGAGCATGTGGTAACCCGAGATCGAGATCGAGTTGAACTTCGGCATGTGCTGCGTCGTGTACTCGATGATGTCGGCAACGATCCGCATGCTCGGCTCGGGCGGATAGATGTAGGTGTTGCGGACCATGAACTCCTTGAGGATGTCGTTCTGGATGGTCCCGCCGAGCTGGTCCTGCGAGACGCCCTGCTCCTCGGCCGCGACGATGTAGCCGGCGAGCACCGGCAGCACTGCGCCGTTCATCGTCATCGAGACCGTCATGCGGTCGAGCGGGATCCCGTCGAAGAGGATCTTCATGTCCTCGACCGAGTCGATCGCGACGCCCGCCTTGCCGACGTCGCCGACCACGCGCGGGTGGTCGCTGTCGTAGCCGCGGTGGGTGGCGAGGTCGAAGGCCACCGACACGCCCGTCTGCCCGCCGGCGAGGTTCTGGCGATAGAAGGCGTTCGATTCCGCGGCGGTGGAGAACCCGGCGTACTGGCGGATCGTCCACGGGCGGTTGGAGTACATCGTGGCCCGCACGCCCCGTACGAACGGGTCGAAGCCAGGCAGCGTGCCAACGGCCTCGAGGCCCTCGAGGTCGGCCTCGGTGTAGAGCGGCTTGACCGGGATCCCCTCCGGCGTCTCCCAGACCAGCTGGTCGGGCTCCCCACCCACTTCCTTGGCGGCCAGGCCCTTCCAGTCGGGCACACTCGGCATGAACTCAACGGTAGAGGGGTCTCTGCCCGTTGAGCGACCTGGCGTCAGGCGGGCGGCGAGCGAGTGCGACCAGGACGGTGGGCAGATGTGGGTCAAGTGAACCCTGGAAGTGGACGAGAACTCGCGCGAGACTGCCGGGGCGGGCGGTCAGTACGGGACATCCAGCCCAACGATATTGAGGACGCCCCCCATGCGCCGTCTGCTCATCCTTCCCGCGGCACTGCTCGTGCTGCTCGGCGGGCCCGTCTTCGCCCTAGAGAGCACCACGCCACCGCCGGTGACCACCGACGAGGTCCCCGTGGTGGCCGAGGGCCAGACCGTGGCCGAGGGCTGGCAGTCCGCCACGACTCCTGTCGACGCCAACGTTGTCGGCATCTCGTGGGAGGGCGACCGGTCGGCCGAGTTCACCGTCGAGGTCCAGCAGTCCAACGGCACATGGTCGAAGGCCACGGCCGTGGAGGGCGATTCCGACGGCCAGGTCGAGACCGGAAGCGCGGATGCGGTCGGCGCAATCGCCGATCCGTCGACAGCAACTGACCCGATCTGGATCGGCGACAACGCGACGGCCGTGCGCGTCACGCTCGCAGACGGCACCGCCACGAACGTGACCGTCGAAGCCGTGGATGCGTCGGCGGCCGACCCGCCCTCTGGCTCGGCCGGTGCCGCGGGTGGCTTCTTCCCGATCATCGACGGACCGCAGCGGTACCTCTTCGCGGGCGCGCTCCTGGCCTCGGCTGCCCTGTTGGTTGCCATCGCGTTCGGCTGGTCACCTTGGCGCTACCGCGCCGCGCGCCGGACCTTGCTCGTGGTCGTCGTGGGCGCGCTCGCGGTCTCCGCCTGTCGCCCGGCGCCGGCCGCCAACGGCACGGTGCAACCGGGGATGATCATGCGATCGCAGTGGGCCGCCCGACCGTTCGGTACCGGGCCCGTCACGTGCAGCGCGCCCCAGATGGCTGCTGGTGGCCTGCGCTTTGCCGTGGTGCATCACACCGCAGGGAGCAACAACTACACCGCGAGTCAGAGCGCGTCGATCGTGCGCGGCATCCAGTCGTACCACATGAACGCGAACGGCTTCTGCGACGTGGCGTACCACTTCCTCATCGACAAGTACGGCCAGATCTTCGAAGGCCGCGCCGGCGGCATCGCGAACCCAGTCATCGGCGGTCATGCCGGTGGCTTCAACACCGGCTCCGTGGGCGTGGCGCTGCTCGGTGACTTCACGAGCATCAAGCCGACGAACGCGCAATGGCAGTCACTCGTGCATCTCTTGCGCTGGCGGCTGAGCGTCGGGTTCGTCGACCCACTGAGGGGGTTCTGGCAGACCGTCGCCTCGTCGCCGTGCAACTGCCAGAACTGGCCAGTGGGATCGAAGGTGTTCCTGCCGAACGCGATCGTCACGCACCGCGACGTCGACAAGACCGGTTGCCCGGGCAATGCCTTCTACAGCGAGCTCGCCACCCTGCGGCAGCAAGTGAAGGCGGGGATCGTGTACCCACCGACGACCACGAGCACCAGCAGCACGAGCACGAGCAGCACGACGTCGACCACCCTCTCGGGCGGCGCAGTCCCCACCAGCTCGACGACGACGAGCGGTCCCGTCACGACGACGAGCCAGCCTTAGCTCGTCGGGGCTGCCGTCGGGCCTAGCTGGCCTTCGGGAGCCGGGAGTCGGGCTGGTTGACGCGCGCGAGCTCCGCCCGGGCCGCGGCCACGCCCTCACGGCCCACGCGGCGGGCCTGGGCGTCGAGGCGCCAGTCGGTGCCCCAACGGACCCGAGGTGTTCGAGAGGACTTCACGGTCCGGGCGCGACGGGGCTTGCGGGCAACCGCACGCCCGGCTGGGGCGTCGACGAGATGCAGCTGCGTGTTCACACCATGAATATCCCCCAGGGGTGTGACAGTCATTCCCGAGATGGGCAGTTTTTGGGTCCCTTGCCCAACATTTCCGTAGGTTCTTGCGTCCTTCTTGGGATGGAACGTCAGTCTCAATAGATCGGCGGTGGGTGCCGATGGTGTTGAGGGGTCGGAAGGAGGGAGGCATCGTGATGAGAGGGCGGGGAGCAGCGCTGATCGGGCTCGTCCTGATCGCCGCGGCCTGTCGCCCGGCACGCCCACCGCCCCCTCCGCCGCCCACGGTGATCGTCTACGGCGACTCGTTGACCAATGGATCGAAGGCGTTCATCGAAGCGGGAATCGCGAAGCGACGCCCGGGTTGGCGAGTGGTGATCCGCTCCTTCGGAGGGACCGCAATCTGCGACTGGCTCGCGCAGATGCAGAAGGACGGGGGCTTGAACGCGCGAGTCGTGATCGTCCAGTTCTCAGGCAACGCGCTCACCCCGTGCATGGCGGCAAGTACTCCGGCTGGCAGCCCCGGGTATCTGGCCAAGTACACCACCGATGCCAACGCCGCAGCAGCGATCTGGACAGCTCGAGGGGTGAAGGTTGGCTTCGTCGCCAGCCCTGGACCCTTCCTCGAGCCGCCCCCTCTTTTCCCTGCTCCCCACGTCCTAGACGGGGTGTACTCATCGGTCGCCGCCGCGCGCGCCGCGAGTGGCGTGACGTTCTCAAACGCGCCCGAGATGGCGCTGGCGGTCGCTGACCCTTCGGTGCCAGGCCAGTTCGTGTTCCCGCTGCGCATGCCGTGCCTTCCCCATGAGCTCACACTTCCCGGATGCGTGATGGATCTCACCGACAACACGCTCAAGATCCAAGTCCGCGACGGACTCCCACCCGACGCCGGCAACCCGACGTCTCGTGGGCATTTCTGCCCGATCGCGCACGCCTCGCCGTGCCCGGTCTATGCCTCGGGTGCGTTCCGCTTCGGCGACGCGATCGCTGCCACCGCCTCCACCCTCATGGTCTGATGGGCTCCCGAAGAGCGACCGCAGCGCTGCTACTCGGGCTCACGGCCGTGACAGGCACCGCCTGTCGGACGTTGAAGCCAGCGCCCCCGCCGCCACCGCCGCCGCCACCGCCGACGTTGGCGTGCGCCCTCTCGAGCGGCGGTCCCACCGCGGCCGCCGTCTTCGATGGTGAGGGGGTGTCGCTCGTCGCCGTGACCGAGGCCGACGACGGCACGGTCGACGTGGTGACGCACGAGGCCGAAACGCCCGCCGCGGCGGAAGCATTCGTCGATGAGCTCGAGGCCGCCGGCGTCGTGCTTGCCGTGGAGACCAACGGACTCGTTCAGGCCGTCACCACGGCTACTGACCCACGGCGCGCTGACCAGTGGGCGCTCGACCGCGTGCCGTTCGAGGACGCGTGGGACACCGCCGGCACTCTCGGAGACGGGGTAGTAGTCGCCATCGTCGACACTGGCATCAACGGCGTGCATACGGACCTCGCCGGCCAATTCGTGCCGGGCGTCGACTGGGTCGTCGATGGCCGTCCGGGCTGTGCTGACGCGCACGGTCACGGCACGCACGTGGCTGGGGTCATCGCCGCCATCGAAAACAACGCAATCGGCATCGCCGGCGCGGCGCCGAACGTGAAGCTGATGCCGGTTCGAGTGTTGGGTCAGAACGGCTCCGGGCTCGTTTCCGATCTGGCCGACGGCATCAAATGGGCCGTTGATCACGGCGCGGACGTGATCAACCTGAGCTTGGGCGACCCTGCACCGATGCCGACGGTGCAGGCAATGGTGCAGTACGCACGAGACCACGGTGTGGTGGTGGTGGCATCTGCAGGGAACTGCAACCCGCAATGCTCGAGCGACCCCGAGGGGACACCCGACGGCCCCGTGTATCCGGCTGCGTACCCAGAGGCGATCTCGGTAGCCGCCAATGCGCTCGCGGACGATCCCGCCCCTCCGGAGGTTCCGCCGCTGCCTCTCGTGCGGGCACCGTTCTCGAGAGCCAATGGCGAGGTCGACCTGTCTGCACCGGGTTCGGCGATCTGGTCCACGTATCCGAACAATGGGTACATCGCGCTGAGCGGCACGTCGATGGCTTCGCCGTACGTGGCCGCCGCCGCCGCGCTGTTCCTCGCGATGTGCCCGGCAGTGCGAGCCGACGACACGGTCGGAGCGGTCACCCTTGTCACGTCGAAGCTCACCGATCCGTTGAGTGGGGCCGTGATCGATCTCGGTCTCCCTGGGCGCGACAACTCGTTCGGGTTCGGCTTGATCGACCCGAACGCAATGCTGCTTTCCGGCTGCTCGTAGGAGCGACACCTAGCCTTCGCACGCGACCTCATCGTCCTGTTCGAGGACGCGGCTGGCACCCGTAGACTTTCCAGGCGTGCACGGAGACCCCTCGGCCTGTCTCGACCATGCGGCCAGCACCCCGATGCGGCCCGAAGCGTTGGCCGCGATGGCGCCATTCCTCGTCGAGTCCTTTGGCAACCCGTCCGGCGGGCACGCCGGTGCCCGCGCCGCTAAGAACGCGCTCGAGGAAGCCCGCGAGGTCGTCGCGGCGTTCCTCGGCGCGCGGCCAGGTGAGGTCGTCATCACGGGGGGCGGCACCGAGTCCGACAACCTGGCGCTGCTCGGCGCCGCACGCGCGGCTCGGTCAGCGGGGCGAGGTGACGGTGTCGTCACCACGCAGTTCGAGCACAAAGGTGTGCTCGCGCCGTGCGACCGACTGGAGCGCGACGGGTTCCGCGTCGCCCGGGTCCCTGTCACGCCCGGTGGCGTCGTCGACCTGGACGCCCTGGAGGCCTCGCTCGACGAGCGGACCGTCGTGGTGTCGGTGATGCTCGTGAACAACGAGGTGGGCACCGTCCAGCCGCTGGCCGAGGTCGCCGCACTGGTGCGAGCGCGCGCCCCGCGGGCGGTGATCCACACCGACGCGGTGCAGGGCGTGCCGTGGCTCGATGTCTCGACCGAGACCAACCCTGCGGACCTCGTGTCCGTCTCGGCACACAAGTTCGGCGGGCCGAAGGGGACCGGTGCACTCGTCGTGCGGGGCGCGGTGGCGATCGAGCCGCTGATCGAGGGTGGGGGACAAGAGCGTGGGCTGCGCGCTGGGACCGTCAACGTGGCCGGAGCCGCGGCGATGGCGGCCGCGCTGCGCGTCACGCACGAGCAGCGCGCACACGAGGTGGCCGCGGCCGGTCGGTTGCGCGATCGACTCATCGCGGGCATCGCCGACGCGGTGCCCGACGCCTTCTTCAACGGCGACCCCATGTGCAAGGTCGCCGGGAACTGCCACGTCGGCTTCCCTGGCGTCGAGGCCGAGACCTTGCTCGTGGCGCTGGATCGCGGCGGCGTGCTGGCCGCGGCCGGGTCCTCCTGCTCATCCGGTGCGACGGAGCCGTCCCACGTGCTCGCCGCGATGGGTATCGCGCGCGAGCGGGCTCTCGCGTCGATCCGGCTCAGTCTCGGCTTCGCGTCCACCGACGCCGACGTGGACCATGCGCTCGCCGTGATCCCCGACGCGGTCGAGCAACTCCGTCAGGAAGGGCGGCGAGCGAGCACCGCGAGCGAGCTCGCGGGAGTGGCCAACGTCCCGGCGGGCGGCGCCGATGACGAAGGGCTTCGCCGTTCGTCATCACAGGAGACGAAGCCTGCGGAGTCGACCAGCGTTGTGGTCCCCGGCGCCGAGCGAGCCCGACCAAGATGAACGTGCTCGTCGCCATGAGCGGCGGGGTCGACTCGTCGGTGGCCGCTGCGCTGCTGCTCGACGCCGGCCACGACGTCACCGGCGTGACGCTGCGGCTCTGGGGTGGCAACACCGACTCCGGCTGCTGCAGCGTCGGCGACGTCGAGGACGCCCGCCGCGTCGCCGCGCAGCTGGGCGTCCCACATTACGTGTTCAACCTCACCGAGCAGTTCGACGCCAGTGTCGTGGCCCCGTACGTCGAGGGGTACGCCGCCGGTCGTACGCCGAACCCGTGCGTCGAGTGCAACCGTTCCATCAAGTTCGGAGTGCTTCTGGGTCGAGCACGGGCGCTCGGGTTCGATGCCGTCGCGACGGGGCACCATGCGCGCGTGCGGCGCAGCAGCAACGGGCGGTACGACCTGCTTCGCGGCATCGACTCGGCCAAGGACCAGTCCTACGTGCTCTACATGCTCGGCCAGCGCGAGCTGGCCCAGGTCGTCCTCCCAGTCGGTGACCTCACGAAAGCCGAGGTGCGGGCGCACGCAGCCGCGCTCGATCTGCGCACCGCGCACAAGGCCGAGAGCATGGACGTCTGCTTCGTTGCGCGCGACGAGCGTCGGCAGTTCCTCGATGTGCGCGCACCACGTCGACCCGGCTCGGTCGTCGACACCAAAGGGCACCCCCTCGGGCAGCACGATGGCATCGCGCACTTCACCGTGGGTCAGCGTCGCGGGCTCGGCGTCGCGGCCGGTGAGCGCCGATACGTAGTCGACGTGGACGCGGCGAGTGCGACCGTCACGATCGGCCGTCGCGAGGACCTGTTGCGACACGAGATCCCAGTTCGTGAGGTCACATGGGTCTGTAGTGCCATCGATGCCGAGCGAGACGTCGACGTTCAGGTACGCGCGCACGGTCACGTTGCTCGGGGCAGGGTCGTTGCACCAGACCGCGTCGTGTTGCACGAGCCGCAGCCGCGGGTGGCGCCGGGTCAGGTGGTCGCCTTCTACGACGACGACGCGCTGGTGGGCGGCGGCATCGCCGCGTAGCGATCAGCGCGCGCGAGAAGCAGTCACCCCGCGACGGGCGGCGGTCTCGAGGAAGGACCGTCGCGAGCCCACGGCCACCAGGAGCTGGGTCGCCCGCGTCGCGATGGTTCCTCGGCGGCCCCGTGCGATGCGCGTGAGCTCGACGGGCTCGGCGAGATCCATGAGCACGTTGCCGAGCGACGCGCCGAGCCGCAGGTCTGCGGCATCCCCAGGGATCGGCACGGTCACGTCGGCCGCGTGGAGCGTGCGCACTTGACGGCGCACGAACAGCACCGGTTCGGCGAGGGTCATGGGGTCGACGACCACGACGCCGGCCGGTACGAGAACCAGCCATCGACGCGAGAGCCCGTGCAGGGCGCGGGCGCCGAACACCAGCGCCGGCAGACCGAGGACCAGCGCGACGATGCCCCATGCGATCTCGCCATCGGCGAGCAGCAGGGGTCCCGCCGCGGCGCCGACGACCACCGCCACGCGCACGATCGGCAGCGGTCCGATGAAGAGCGCGGGCGGAACGCGCAGGGGAAAACGCTCCTCGTTGCCGTATGCGATGCCGTTCGCCGCGGCGCGCGCGATGTCAGGCATCGAAGTGAGGACTGCGGTGACAATGGTGATGGCGACTGCGCCCCAGCCTTCGAGGCCATCTGTCTCGTTCGCGACCAGTGCCGCGATGGCGAGCAATGCATACGCAGGCGCGGTCGCGCGCAGCAGCGTGAGTCCGACCGGGCGAGGGGCCAACACCGCTACCGCGCCGGCACCCCACGATGCGAACAACAGCCCCGCGCCGACCCAACGTGCGGCTTCGTCGAAGCTGGCGATGGCGTCGCTCGCTGCCGCGCCAGTGCTCAACGGGAGGGTGATCCACGCGACGCGCAACAGCCACAACCTCGAGGACATCGCCGTAGTCTGGCCTGCCGAGACTTCGGCGCGGATGAGCGACGATGATGCGACTGTCGGTCATTGGGCCAACCACGACCACCTCCACGAACCCCACGACCACGTCGATCATGCCGTAGGGGAGAGGCGTCACAGTCGATCGGTATCCTGCGACGCATGGCTGATCCCGCGGAGCGCATCGAAGAGCTGCGCGCGCTGATCGAGTACCACAACGAGCGTTACTTCCTCGAAGACGCGCCAGAGGTTTCCGACGCCGACTACGACGAGCTCATGCGCGAGCTCCGCGAGCTCGAGCGCGCCCATCCCGAGCTCGTCACGCCCGAATCACCGACGCAGCGACCCGGTGGCGGTGCCTCCGCCACGTTCGCGCCCGTGCGCCACGTGTCACCGATGCTCTCGCTCGACAACGCCTTCTCACGCGAGGAGCTGATCGCGTGGCACGACCGCATCGTGAAGCTCGTTCCCGGCCCGATCGTGTTCGACGGCGAGCCGAAGCTCGATGGGCTCGCTATCTCGCTGCTGTACGAGGCCGGGCGTCTCACGCGGGCGGCGACGCGCGGCGACGGCATCACGGGAGAGGACGTCACCCCGAACGTCGCCACCATCGACTCCATCCCCGAGCGGCTGACCGGAAGCTCGATTCCTGAGCAGCTGGAGGTGCGTGGCGAGGTGTTCATGCCGCTGAAGTCGTTCGAGGAGCTGAACCGGCGCCAGGGCGAAGCGGATGATCGGCTGTTCGCGAACCCGAGGAACGCGGCGGCCGGGAGCCTGCGCCAGAAGGACGCGCGCGTCACCACCTCCCGCGACCTCGACTTCTTCGCATACCAGCTGGGAGTGCAGCGCGGTGGCCCCAAGCTGCGCTCTCATCACGAGACGCTTGCTTGGCTCGGCGACCTCGGCCTTCCCGTCAATCCCCATGTTGAGCAGCTCGACCACATCGACGCGGTGTACGAGTTCTGTGCGCAGATGCTCGAGCACCGCCATTCCTTCGGTTACGAGATCGATGGCATCGTCGTGAAGGTCGACGATCTCGCGCAACGCGACGAGATGGGGACGACGAGCCGCGCGCCGCGCTGGGCGATCGCGTACAAGTTTCCGCCCGAGGAGAAGGCCACGTTGTTGCGCGGGATCTTCGTCAGCATCGGGCGGACCGGGCGCGCCACACCGTTCGCGCAGCTCGATCCCGTGTTCGTCGGGGGCTCAACGGTCGGGTTGGCCACGCTGCACAACCAGGACGAAGTCGCGCGCAAAGACGTGCGCCCGGGCGACACCGTCATTGTGCGCAAGGCCGGCGACGTGATCCCCGAGGTCGTCGGACCGGTGCTGGCCAAGCGCAAACGGGGCGCGCGCAAGTGGGTCTTCCCGAAAGAGTGCCCGGCCTGCGGTGCTCCCTTGGTGCGTCTCGAAGGCGAAGCCGACCACCACTGCGTGAACGTCGAGTGCCCGGAGCAGCGCGTCCAACGCATCGTGTATTTCGCCGGCCGGGGCGCAATGGACATCGAAGGGCTCGGCGAGGAGCGCGTGCGGCAGTTCGTCGATGCCGGGCTGCTGCGCGACACCGCCGAAATCTACTCACTCACCGTCGAGGCGCTCGTGCCGCTCGAGCGCATGGCGCAGAAGTCGGCCGAGAACCTCGTCGCGGGGATCGAGGCGTCCAAGGCGCGCGGCCTGGCGCGGGTGCTCGTGGGGCTCAACATCCGTCATCTCGGCCCGACGGCTGCGCAGGCCGTCGCACGCGCGATGGGAGACCTGGCCGTGATCGAGGAGGCATCGGAGGAAGCGCTGACGGCAGTCGACGGCGTCGGGCCGGTGATTGCCCAGAGCGTGCAGCGCTTCTTCTCGGTGAAGGACAACCGCGCCCTCGTCAAAAAGCTGCGCGCCGCCGGCGTCGATCTCACGGCACCGCGCGCCGCGCCCGTGGCCGGAGGTCCGTTGGAAGGCCTCACGTTCGTGCTCACCGGAGGGCTCGAGTCCCTCTCGCGCGAGCAGGCACAGGCCGAGATCGAGGCGCGCGGCGGCAAGGTCACGTCGTCGGTGTCGAAGAAGACCAGCTACGTGGTTGTCGGCGACAGCCCCGGGTCGAAGCTCGCCAAGGCCGAGAGCCTCGGCGTGACCATCCTCGCCGAGGAGGGCTTCCTCGCGCTGCTCGAGCACGGCCCCCAGGAGTGATGCGCGCGCCGGGCTGACTCAGGCGACCGAGCGGAACGTCCATGAATAGGCCTCCGGGCTCGCAGGGCGTTCCTTGCCCTGCTCCCAGAACAGCACGACCACCGTGTGGACGCCGGGCGAGAACCGCGCGACGTCCTTCCCCGGGCCTGGCCGGAAGCTGACCTGTCCGAGGGGCTCGACCCGGTCGACCTGGTCTTCGGGCACCTCGATCCCGTCGATCACCAGTACACCGGTGAAGGTGTTGCGCAGGTCGGCGGTGATCGCGTCCTGGAGGATCTCGCCGGGGGCGGGGTTCACGCTGTCGATGGCGTCGCGGGGCTCCTCGCCCACGCGTGTGGTGTCGGCCGAGTTGATCGCGATCGCGCCCAGACTGACTGCCGCCGCCAGCAGGCCGACCACGATGACGACGCGCCACGGGTGACGCAGCCGGCGCTCGCGGACACGCGGCGTAGGGAGCATCGAGCGGAGGCTACCGACGCGCCCGCGTGACCGTGATGCGGCGCCGCCGCGAAGCGGGGGCGCTCGCCAGCGAGCGAACGCCCGCGGGACGGGGGTCGGGTGGCTTTGCCGCTCGACACCCAGGAGACGGAGCCTGCGGAGTCGACCAGGGAGTGGGTCCCGGCCCGCAGAGAGCGAGCGCAGAGGGGTGGCTCGGAACACGGCGTGTGGCCCGTACCCTGGTACGCCACATGGCCCACACTGCCCTCGTTGACCTCGTTGGTCGCGTCCTGGCCGGGCGCTACCGCCTCCTCGCCCCCGTAGGAGCCGGCGGGAGCGGCCGTGTCTACCTGGCCGACGACGTCCGCTTGCGGCGCCGCGTCGCGGTCAAGGTCCTGCACAGCGGGCTCGCCGAGGACGCCGGCTTCCTCCGCCGCTTCCGGGCCGAAGCCCAGATCGCGGCGGCGCTGCACCACCCGCACGTGATGGCCGTCTACGACTGGGGCGAAGACGAAGGCGTGCCCTTCATGGCGCTCGAGCTCCTGAAAGGTGGGTCGCTGCGGGGCCTGCTCGACTCGGGCGCCCGCCTGACGCCCGAGCAGTCCGCCCACATCGGCCGTCAGGTGGCCGCCGCGCTGCGCTACGCGCACACGCGCGGTCTGGTGCATCGCGACGTGAAGCCCGCCAACCTGTTGTTCGACGAGCACGGCATCGTGCGCGTGGCCGACTTCGGGCTGGCCCGCGCGCTCGCGGAAGCCTCGTGGACGGAACCGAGCGGCACCATGCTGGGCACCGCCCGTTATGCGGCGCCCGAGCAGGCCGAAGAGGGTCGCCTCGACGGGCGCGCCGACCTCTACGCGCTCGCGCTCGTGCTCGTCGAGGCGTGCACCGGGGTGGTTCCGGTCGTCGCGGACACCGCCTTCGGTACGATCCGGATGCGCGCCACTCGCGGCATCCAGCCTCCGCTGGAGCTCGGGCCGCTCGCGCACGTCCTCGCGCGCGCTGGCCGTCCCGATCCTGCCGAGCGCTACGCCGATGCGTCCGACATGGGCTCCGCGCTCGCGCGCGTCGCGCGACAACTTCCGCCGCCGGCGCCGTTGCCGATCGCCGGGCTCGGCGAGGGTCTCGACGACATCGACCCCACGCGGATCGGGCGCTCCCGCCGCGGCGTGAGCAGCGGCGACTCGTCGACCGACGACACCGTGTCTGAGTCGGCGGCGCCGCTGGAGATCATCGGCGCCGAGTCGCGCCACGCCGTGATGCGCCGCAGCGCGATCCCGGTGCTTGTCGGCCTCGCGATCGCCTCCATGTTGATCGCGCCGGTCGCGCTCTTCCTGTCCACCGGTGGGGCGACTGCTGCGGTGCCGAGCTTGGTCGGCCTCGACCGCACGACCGCTGCCCGCGATGCCACCGACGCGGGCTTGCTCATGAAGATCGTCGAACGGCGTACGTCCGAGGACCCTCGAGGGCTCGTGATCGAGCAACGGCCGGGTCCGGGTGCCTTCCTCACCGAGGGCGACGAGATCACGGTCGTCGTGTCGCGTGGACCGCCACCCATCGCGCTGCCCGACGTCGCCGGGAAGCCGGTTGCCGAGGCCCAAGCCACGCTCGAGCAGGCTGGCTTCGTGGTCTCGATCGCGCGCGAGTTCAACGAGTTCGTGGCCAAGGACATCGCGCTCGGCACGACTCCGGTCGCCGGCAAGAAGGCGCGACCCGAGTCGACGATCACGCTCGTCGTGAGCGACGGTCCGAAGCCGGTGCCGGTGCCCGACGTCGCGGGGAAGACGTACGACGAGGCGGTGGCGATCCTCGCCTCCGCACGCCTCGGCGCGGCGCGCGAGGACGTTTTCAGCGACACGGTGGCGGCGGGCGTCGTCATGGGTACCAAGCCGGCGGTCGGCCAGCCCGCGGCGCGCGACTCCGTGGTCACGATCGTGGTGAGCAAGGGCCCCCAGATGGTGGAGGTGCCCAACGTCGTGGGCATGACGGTCGAGGCTGCGAGCGCGGCGCTGCGCGACCTCGGACTCAGCCCCGACGTCGAGAACTACTCCCCGGGTGCCACCGTGCGCGCCCAGGCCCCGCTTGGCGGCACGGTCGTGAAGATCGGGTCCAAGGTCACCCTCTTCCTATGAGCCGCAGGGTACCTACGGCGCGGGCGTTCGCCTCGGTAGCCCGCGTACGATCCGGCGTCGTCGGCTGAAGAAGGAAGAGCGCACATGGGAACGCTGGACGGTCGGGTCGCGATCATCACGGGGGCTGGGCGCGGGCTGGGGCGCGAGCACGCGCTGCTGTTCGCGAGCGAGGGTGCCAAGGTCGTGGTGAACGACCTCGGTGGCGACATCCACGGTGAGGGAGAGGATCGAGCGCCGGCGCAGCAGGTGGCCGACGAGATCCATGCCATGGGTGGCGAAGCCGTCGCGAACACCGACAGCGTCTCCGACTGGGACGGCGCCAAGCGCCTCGTCGACCTCGCCATCGAGACGTTCGGCGATCTCCACGTGCTCGTGAACAATGCCGGCATCCTGCGCGACCGGATGCTCGTCAACATGACCGCCGAGGACTGGGACTCGGTCATCGAAGTGCACCTCCGCGGCCACTTCTGCCCGACGCGGCATGCCGCTGCGTACTGGCGCGAGCAGGTCAAGGCCGAGAAGACGGTCAACGCTGCCATCGTGAACACGTCGTCCACGTCGGGCGTGCTGGGGAACGCGGGTCAGACGAACTACGGCGCGGCCAAGGCCGGTATTGCCACGTTCTCGTCGATCTGCGCGATGGAGCTCCGGCGCTATGGCGTGCGTTCGAACTCGATCACTCCGATGGCGCGCACCCGCCTCACCGAGCAAACACCAGGCATGGAAGACATGGTGAAGGCACCGACCGACGCGTCGAAGTTCGACATGTGGGACCCGGCCAACGTGTCGCCGATGGTCGCGTACCTCTCGACGGCCGACTGTCCCTTCACCGGCGAGACGTTCTTCGTGGAAGGCGACCGGGTCGCGCGCTACCAGTCGTATTCGATCGCCGAGAAGATCACGAACAACGGTGAGCGTTGGAGTGTGGAGCAGCTGGCGAAGGCGGCGAAGGGGCTCGAGCCCAAGAAGCGGCGCGGAGGTCCCGACGAGATCGGTGTCGCCCTGAAAGACTGACGGGGACGGGGCGCTCCGAGCGTCCCATGTTGGGGGGCGAGATGAACCTGTTCCAGAACACGCCCGACTTCCTGCTGATCTTGGTCGGGGTCCTGGTCCTGGTCGCAACGATCTTGATCCTCGCGTCCGGCCGCCGCGACGAGGACACCGGTGGGACTCGCACGCAGACGCGCTACGTCGGGGCCATTGGCATCATCACACTCTTCGTGGCTCTCGTGGCGTTCTACAACGTGGTTCGGGGGCTCACGGGGTTCATCGTGGACGGCCATGACGACAACTCGATCTACCGTCACGCGCTCGAGAACGGCCTGCTGCTGATCGCGGCGGGCGTGGTCTTCATGTTCCACTACCAACGCTGTACTGCGCTCGCGCCGGCGGGCAAGGTGGCTCGCGGTGCGACCGGCGCGGTCGCACGCGCGACGCACTACAGCGTGTGCTTCGTCGCCGCGGTCATCGCGCTCGTGGCGGCGTCGAAGGCGGTCTATGGCATCTTCCAGATCATCGCCCCTGGCGTGTTCGGAGGGGGAGACGGCATCAACGCGGTGCCGCCCGGTGGAGATCTGCCACCCGCACTCGAAGAGTTCTCGGGCGAGTTCTTCGATCTGGGCGGCGGTGGCGGCGATGTCGCGCGCCAGCAGGGCATTGCGGACCTCCTGTCGTACGGGTCGCTGGCGCTCGCGTCGGTGCTGATCTTCCTGCGCAGCTGGAACTGGCTGCCCGAGCACCGCTAGTCATCGGTCGACAAGACGCGGCACCGCAGCGACCGGAGGGAGCGGAGGTGCTCGCCAGGGAGTGAGCGGCTGTGGGCCGGGTATCCCGGCACACAGCGAACGACCGAAGCTAGGCCGTGATCCCCTGAATCGCTTCGAGGAGCGCCACGTTCGCCGCGGTCGGGTTGCCGGCCGCTTGCGTGGCCATGATCTTGGCGAGATCACCCTGGATGCGCAGCTTGCCGGCCATGAACGCCTGCATCGCGGCGCTCGGATCGCCCGACGTGAACATCTCCTTGGCCGTCTCGTAGTCCGTGGTGACGATCGCGTCGCCGTCGGGCGCGTGACCGATGCCGACGTGGCCGCGCCCGCCGCGCGACGACATGTGCAGATGACGTTCGGCACCAAACGGCGTGTCGGTGACGACGACGTTGGTGACGAGATCGACGTTGGCGGGCCCCTCGGCGCCGTGCTCTTCGAACAGCTTCTCGACCACTGCGAACCACTCGTCGGACAGGAAGGCGTGCTTTGTCACCCAACTCCTCCGTATCGCCGCGCGACCGGATCGTAGACTCGCCACCGTGACGTCCCGGATCACGCGAGCAGACGCTGAGCACGTGGCCAGGTTGGCTCGCCTCGCACTCGGCGATGACGAGATCGAGCGCTTCATCGGCGAGCTCGCGGGCATCCTCGAGCACGCCGAGGATCTTGCCGCGCTGGATCTCGACGGCGTACCGCCGACCGCGCACCCCTTCCCACTCGTGAACGTGCTGCGCGCCGACGAGGTCGGGTCCACGCTCGACCGCGACGAGGTTCTCGGCGAGGCGCCCGCGACTGAAGACGGCCGGTTCCGAGTCCCTCGCATCCTCGACGCCCCGTGACAGCGACCGCCATCGACATCGCGGCCGACGTGCGGGCGCGTCGCCGTTCCGCCCGCGAAGTGGTCGACGAGCACCTCGCTGAGATCGAGACTCGCGAACGTGCGATCCACGCGTTCAACACGGTGCTCGCCGATGAAGCGCGCGCCGCAGCCGATGCGGTCGATGCCACCGTCGCCGCGGGTGACGATCCGGGACCGCTCGCAGGTGTGCCGGTCGCGCTCAAGGACAACATGTGCACGCGCGGCATCCCGACGACGTGCGGGTCTCGCATCCTGGAGGGTTGGCGACCGCCGTACGACGCGACCGTCGTCGAACGCCTCCGTGCCGCCGGCGCGGTTGCCGTCGGCAAGACCAACCTCGACGAGTTCGCGATGGGGTCCTCGACCGAGAACTCGGCCTTCGGCCCGACCGTGAATCCCCGCGACACGACACGGGTGCCCGGCGGCTCGAGTGGTGGGTCGGCCGCCGCGGTGGCTGCTGGTTTCGCGCCGATCTCGCTGGGATCCGACACCGGCGGCTCGATCCGTCAGCCGGCGGCGATGTGCGGTGTGGTGGGGGTCAAGCCCACGTATGGGCGCGTGTCTCGCTACGGGCTCGTCGCGTTCGCGAGCAGCCTCGACCAGATCGGTCCGTTCGCCACCACGGTGGCCGATGCTGCGACCGTGCTCGAGGTGATCGGGGGCCCCGACCCCAGGGACTCCACGTGCATCCCCGACGAACCACCTTCCTTCGTCGACGCGCTGAGCACCGGCATCGAGGGCGTGCGCGTTGGCATCGTCGAAGAGCTCACCGATGCTGACGGCGTGGAGCCCGAGGTTCGCAGCGCGGTCGAGCGGGCCGCGGCGGCGCTCGAAGCTGCGGGTGCGACCGTAGACCGCGTCTCCGTACCCAGCACGGTCTACGGGATCTCCGCTTATTACATGATCGCCCCCGCCGAAGCCTCTTCGAACCTTGCTCGCTACGACGGTGTGCGTTACGGCTTGCGGGTCGATGCCGAAGATGCCGGGACCATGAACTCACTCACACGCGCCGCTGGCTTCGGTGCGGAGGTCAAGCGCCGCATCATGCTCGGCACGTACGCGCTCTCCGCCGGCTACTTCGACGCCTACTACGGCCGCGCGCAGCGAGTGCGTACGCTCATCATCCGCGACTTCGCGCGGGTCTTCGAGTCGCACAACGTCTTGCTCGCACCGACGGCGCCAACCGTGGCGTTCAAGATCGGAGAGAAGGCCGCGGATCCGCTTGCGATGTACCTGTCGGATGTGTGCACCGTACCGAGCAGTCTCGCCGGGCACGCCGCGATGAGCGTTCCGTTCGGCTCGGGCATTGACGACCTGCCGGTGGGCGTACAGGTGCTCGCGCCGGCGCTCGCCGAGGTCGTGATGCTGCGGGTGGCTCAGGCGTTGGAGTCGGCGCGTTGATGTGCGTCGAGCAAGTCCGAGCAGAACCAACGCAGGGCGTTGTTCAGCACGTCAGCCGCTTCCCACTGCACGAAGTGTCCACAACGCTGGAGCACGAACGGACCGATGCAGTTGGTGAAGGCGACGCGACACCGGTCGGGGAACGTCGGCGCCAGCACGTGGTCGTCGGGTCCGTACAACGCGAGTGTCGGCACATCGGTGGGCTCGAACAGGCACGGGATGTCTTCGAGGTCCCGGTTCCCGAACGCGGTCTCGTACGCACCCCACGACACGCGCAGCTTCTCGGGGTCGGCGAACGGCTCGCTCATGAAGTCGACGTCGGCTTGCGTGAAGTGGCCAGGAGCGGCCCACAGGCGTGCTCCGTACATCGCCGCTACCCACGCGCGGCGGCGCTCCGGCGTGTCGAGCTCCTTGATCAGGTTGTCGCCATCGGTCCCCTGACGGCGGAAGTAGTCGGCGGTCTGGCGTGTGGCGTGAGGCTCGTCGGGCGGGATGCCGGCCGCTTCGTAGAGCTCGGGGCGCAGCGGAACGATGGTGTTGAAGAAGCACATGCGCGGCACGAAGCCGGGGTTGCGCATCGCCACGTCGTAGACGACGCATCCGCCGAGGTCACCACCCACCACCACGCAATGTTCGTGCCCGAGCACGTCGTGGGCGAGCGCGTACATGTCCAGGCCGTATGCGGCGACGTCATAGAAGCCGTCGGGCGCGAGGCCGGAGTCGCCGAAGCCGCGCAGGTCGGGTGCGATGACCTCGAAGCCAGCGTCCGCGAGTGGGCCGATGTTGCGCCACCAGATGCGCTTGGTCTCGGGGTACCCGTGCACGAGGAGGATGGGGAACCCACCAACCCCTTCGTGTACGAACGCGAGCTCCGTTCCGTTGCGCACCTCTTCGCGCCGGATTGTGAACGCGTTCGGATCGGGGGTGTCGCTCATGGCTGCTGAGTCTGGCACGACGTATGAAGCGGTGATCGGGCTCGAGTCGCACGTAGAGCTGTTGACGAAGACGAAGCTGTTCTGCGGGTGTCCGAGCGAGTTCGGCTCGGAGCCGAACACCAACGTGTGCCCGGTGTGCCTTGGTCTGCCTGGTTCGCTCCCCGTGCTCAACGAGCGCGCCGTCGAGCTCGCGCTGCGCCTCGCCGAGGCACTGGAGTTCGATGTTCCCGAGCGCTCGGTCTTCGCGCGGAAGAACTACTTCTATCCGGATATGCCGAAGGACTTTCAGATCAGCCAGTACGAAGCACCGATCCTCGCCGACGGCCGACTCGAGGTCGACGGCGCGGTCGTGGGAATCGAACGGGCGCACCTCGAAGAGGACACCGGGAAGACGATGCACGTGGGCGGCGGCGGCCGCATCCACGAGGCTTCGCACTCGCTCGTCGACTACAACCGCGCCGGCGTACCGCTCATGGAGATCGTGAGTCGTCCCGACATCCGCTCGGCGGAGCAAGCGCGTGCGTACATCACGGAGCTGCGCGCGGTGCTGCGGGCAATCGGCCTCTCCGATGTGAAGATGGAAGAGGGGTCGATGCGGGTCGACGCCAACGTCTCGCTGCGCCCGACTGGGTCAACCGAACTCGGCACCAAGGTCGAGATCAAGAACATGAACTCGCTGCGCTCGCTCGGGCGGGCGATCGAGCACGAGATCGGACGCCAGGCCGAACTGTTGGACGCGGGCGAGCGTATCGCCCAGGAAACCCGGCACTGGGACGAGAGCGACGGCCGGACCCACGGCATGCGCTCGAAGGAGGGTTCGAGCGACTACCGCTACTTCCCCGAGCCCGACCTGCTGCCGGTAGAGCCGACCGCCGAGCAGCGCGCACGGGCGGCGCAGGACGTCAGCGGGACCAATCTCCCGAGCCAAGACCGAGCCAAGCTGGTCGAGCTCGGCATCTCTGAACAAGGTGCGCGCACGCTGGTGGGTGCCGGGTTGGCCACACACACCACAACGGCTGTCGTGAATCTCACCGGCGGCGAAGCTCGAGATGTCGAGAACTTGGAGCTCGGCCCGGTGCTCGCGCATATCAACGAGACCGGCGAGTCGCCGACTGAGCTTCGTCTCACCGGGGAAGGCACCGCCGAGCTCGTCGACTTGGTCGCCGCCGGCTCGATCTCACGAAACCAAGCCAAAGAAGTTGCTGCCGTCTCCCTCAGCACCGGCCAACGCCCGGAGCAAGTAGTGGAGGAGCGGGGCCTGGCGCAGGTGAGCGACGAGTCCGAGCTCTCCACCGTCATCGACGAGATCATCGATGCCAACCCGAAAGAAGCGGATGCCTACCGGGCTGGGGACGAGAAGGCGCGCAAGAAGCTCCAGGGCTTCTTCATCGGGAAGGCAATGCAGGCAACGAAGGGCCAGGCGAACGGCAAGGTCCTCCAACGCCTCCTCGACACCCGCCTCGGAGGCTGATGAGGCGGGGAGGGCCTGCCCTCCCGGCCTACGCCAGCACGACCGAGTTCGCGCCTTCGACGTCGGCGAGGTGGAACCAGGACATGCCGTCATCGCCGGAGGCGAACACCGCGCCGCCGGCATCGACGAGCACCGCGTCTTCTCCCGCGGCGTCGAGGCAGCCGGTGTCGACGTTGCCCGCGAGCCAGCCGGGGAGGCCGTCGAGGCATTGCTCGAGCGGCTCGTCCCCGCCGAGGATCCACCGATAGACCGCGCCCGTGGTCGAGAACGGGCCGTCCGACACCGTGACCAACGCGGCCTCGTTCGTGAACGCCACGGCGCGGGCGTACGTGGCGTGCAAGCCGTCGGTGATCACGTGCCACGCCACGCCACCGTCGGTGCTCTTGGCAAAGCCAACCGCCGCGGCTGCAAGCACGAGGGCCGGGTCGGTCGGGTGGGCGCGGACCTCGTGCACGTCGGCGTCGGGATCGATCGTCGGCGACCACGTCGCCCCGGCATCGGTGGAACGCGGGATGCCGCCGACGTGCACATTGGCGAGCACCGCGCCGGCGTCGGCCGTCGCAGTGAGGGAGCGCACGTAGGGCACTCCGCTCGGGACGGCGTGCCAGTCCTCGCGTCCGTCGATGGAGTCGAAGCCGGCCAGGGGCATGACCGAGTCGCTGTCTACGCGTAGCAACTGGCCATCAGTGGTCCCGGCGAGCACCCCGCCTTGAAACGGCAGCAGGCACGTGAGGTTGGCGTCGGCCTGCGCGATCTCATCCCATGAACCGTCCTCGAGGCGGCGCAACAGGCAGGTCCTGTCGGCAATCGCCCAACACCCGTCAGCGGTGCGGACGAGCCGTGCGACCGCGGCATCGTCGAGCTCAGGGCGCGCTGTGCCATCCGCGTCGAGCATCGTGATGCCCTCGTCGGTGGCAACCAGTGCGAACACCACGAGGTGAGAGTAACCCCGGCCGGTACGATCCCCTCCATGGCCGACATCAAGCCCCGTAGCCGTGATGTGACCGACGGAATCGAGACGGCCGGTTCGCGCGCCATGCTGCGCGCGGTCGGCATGACCGACGACGACTGGGGGAAGGCACAAGTCGGCGTCGCCTCCAGCTGGAACGAGGTCACGCCCTGCAACATGGCGCTGGACCGGCTGGCGAAGAAGGCCAAGGACGGCGTGCGCGAGGCGGGCGGGTTCCCGCTCGAGTTCGTGACGATCGCGATCAGCGACGGGATCTCGATGGGGCACGAGGGCATGCGCGGATCGCTCCCGTCGCGCGAGATCATCGCCGACTCGGTGGAGTGCGTGATGCACTCGGAGCGTCTCGACGCGCTGGTCACGTTCGCCGGGTGCGACAAGAGCCTGCCCGGCATGCTCATGGCCGCGGCCCGCCTCAACCTCCCCTCGGTCTTCTTGTACGGCGGCACGATCCTGCCGGGCCAGCACAAGGATCGGGAGATCTCCGTCGTGGACGTGTTCGAAGGCATCGGCGCGTGCGCCGCCGGCACGCTCTCGGAGAACGAGCTCGGCGAGATCGAGATGGCCGCGTGCCCGACGATCGGCTCCTGCGCCGGGATGTTCACCGCCAACACGATGGCGGCGGCCGCCGAAGCGCTCGGCATGTCATTGCCCGGAAGCTCGGCCGCGCCCGCGGTCGACGGTCGGCGCGACGACTTCGCGTTCGAGAGCGGACGCGCGGTCATGGGTCTGCTCGAGGCGGGGATCCGGCCGCGCCAGATCCTCACGAAGGAGGCGTTCGAGAACGCCATCGCCATCGGCATGGCGCTCGGCGGCTCCACGAACCTCGTGCTGCACCTTCTCGCGATCGCCTTCGAGGCAGGGGTGGAGCTCGAGCTCGACGACTTCAACCGGGTGGGGGCCAGGGTCCCGCACATCGCTGACATGAAGCCGCACGGCAAGTACCACATGACCGACCTCGACCGAGTGGGGGGCGTGCAGGTCGTGTTGCGCGAGCTGCTCGATGCCGGCTTGCTCCATGGAGACTGCCTGACGGTCACCGGCCGGACGATGGCCGAGAACCTCGCGGCGCTCGATCCTGCCGCGCCCGACGGCGAGGTCGTGCACCCGTTGTCGGCACCGATCCACACCCACGGTGGGATCGCGATCCTCACCGGCTCGCTCGCGCCGAAGGGCAGCGTGGTGAAGGTGGCCGGGCTGGATGCGCTCAGATTTGAAGGACGCGCCCGCGTGTTCGACGGCGAAGACCTTGCGATGGAGGCCGTCCTCGCCCGCAAGATCGAGGCGGGCGACATCGTGGTGATCCGCTACGAGGGCCCGAAGGGTGGGCCCGGCATGCGGGAGATGCTCGCCATCACCGGCGCGATGAAAGGTGTCGGCCGCGGTGCCGACGCTGCGCTCGTGACCGACGGTCGCTTCTCTGGCGGCACGCACGGCTTCTGCGTGGGGCACGTTGCGCCTGAGACCGTCGACGGTGGCCCGATCGCGTTCGTCGCAGAAGGCGACCGCATCGTGATCGACGCCGAGAAGCACACGATCGACCTCATGGTCGACGACGCCACGATCGCGAAGCGACGCGCCGACTGGAAGCCGATGGAGCCGCGCTACACGAGTGGCTTCCTCGCCAAGTACGCGCGCCTGGCGCAGGGCGCCGAGACAGGCGCGATCACGAACGTCTTCTAGGCCTTCGTGCCCGAGCTCCTCGAGGTCGAGGCCGCGCGAGCACTCGTCGAGGAGCGCGCCCTCGGGCGACCGATCGCGAAGGTCGATGCTCCCGACACCTGGTACTTGAAGCGCGGGCTCACGCCCCGTGCCGTGCGCAAGGCGCTCCCGGGTCGCCGGCTGACCACGGCACGACGTCGCGGAAAGCTCATGCTCGTCGACACCGACGACGGCGCCGGCCCGGTGATCGGGCTGCACCTCGGGATGAGCGGCCGCGTGCTGATCGACGGCGAAGCTGCGGGCGACCCGCTCCTCTACGCGAGCAACCGAGAGGTCACGCAATGGCATCGCTTCACGCTCGAGTTCGCCGATGGTGGCCGTCTGGCGATGCGCGACCCGCGTCGCCTCGGCGCGGTCGAGCTCGATCCTGACGAGGACCGGCTGGGCATCGACGCGCTCGAGCTCACGCTGCCGTACCTGCAGGCGATCGTGTCGCGCAGCAGGGCACCGCTGAAGGCGGTGCTCATGGATCAGTCAAGGATCGCCGGGTTGGGGAACCTGCTCGTCGACGAGGCGCTCTGGCGCGCCGGTCTCGACCCCGCTCGTCCCGCCGAGTCGCTCGACGCGGGCGAGCAGGTGCGGCTGCGCCGCGCGATCGCCAACACGCTGCGGGTGCTCGGTCGCCGCGGGGGCTCGCACACCGGCGACCACATGGCCTCACGCGTGCCCGGCGGTCATTGCCCGAAGGACGGCGCGCCCCTCGAACGACGAACCGTGGGCGGTCGCACCACCTACTCCTGTCCGGTCCACCAGGTGTGATCTCTTTATTTGACCAAATAGGGGAAGCTGTTCAGGCCAAGGCGGTGAGCGTGGGGGCGATCGGAGCGCTGTGGCCGTCGAGGCAGATGCGGTCGCGTCCGGCGTTCTTCGCGGCGAAGAGCGCCTTGTCGGCCCGCTGGACCAGATCTTCGAAGTCGCTGGCGTCGGCGGAGTGCGCGATGCCGAAGCTGCACGTGAACGACGCAGCGTCGCCGCCGCCTGTGCTCTTCGCCAAGGCATCACGCACGCGCTCGACGACCTCGACCGCCTCGGGCACGTCGAGGCCAGGCAGCACGATCGCGAACTCCTCGCCGCCGTAGCGACACGCCAAGTCTTCGCCCCGAAGCTCCGTGCGCAGCGTCTCGGCGAACACCCGAAGTGCCCGGTCGCCGGCCTCGTGGCCGCGCGCGTCGTTGAGGGTCTTGAAGTGATCGAGATCGGCCATGACGAACGCGACATCCGTCCGTGCGGCGCGCAGCTGCCGCACCCGGTTCTCGAGGCTGCGGCGGTTGATCAACCCGGTGAGCCCGTCGGTCGACGCCTGCACCTGGGTCTCGGCCATCACGCGCAGCATGCCCAGCCGGTTGCCGGACTGGTTTGCCACCGACTGGAGCGCGGCGACCTCCTGTTCGGCGAGTGGCTCGTCGACCGGTCCGACCGTGTGCATCACGCCGACCGTGCGGCCCATGATCGAGACAGGGATGCACACGCCCGAGCAGCGCCCGCGGTCGCGGCCGCGGAGCAGCGGGCACGCATCGAGATCCTCGCTGTCACTGAAGACTTGCGTCTGTGCACGTCGCGCCGCAACGCACTCGTCGGGCGAGCTGACGCCGCAGCCGGGCGCATCTTCATGCGACGACACGACGACGCGGTCGAGGTGGGCATGGCTGTTGTCGGCGAGGAGCAGCTCGATCGGCCGTTCACCGACGACGTCACGCATGGCGCGGTCGATGACATCGAACGCAGCGACCTCGTCGTCGGCCATCTCGAGTGCACGTGCAAGACGGCTGCTGAACTCGCGGCGGCGGGCGTCGGTCTCCATCACGCGCTCGCGCACGACGGTCTCGACGCTCATCAGGTTGCCGCGTCGCCTCGTCACGATTGCGACGACCGCGAGCATCGGCAGCCCGACCAAGGTCCCGGCTACCCCAGTCGCGAGCGCCAACACCGGCACTCCGGCGTCCGGGAGGGCTGCGCTCGCGATGGCGCCACCACCCAGCGACGCGATCGCCATGATCACCGCAAGCGCCGGGACGGCACCCTTGATGCCTCGGCGCGTCAGCTCCTCGGCGTTCGCGCGGTCTTCGGCCGTAGCCAGTGCGTCGTATTTGATGCTCATGGCGTTCAGCCCAGCGCGGTGAGCGTGTGGGTGATCGGCGTGGCGTGGCCGTCGATGCAGGTGCGGTCGCGGCCGGCGTCCTTGGCGGCGAAGAGCGCACGGTCCGCGCGTTCCACGACGTCCTTGAGGTCGGCGGCATCACGAGAGTGCGCGATCCCGAAGCTCACGGTGAACGTCGGGGCGTCACCCCTGCCCGTTGCGTTGGCGAGCGCCAGCCGGATCCGTTCCACGACCTCGATGGCGTCGTGGGTCTCGGCATGGGGAAGCGCGAATGCGAACTCCTCACCGCCGTAGCGACACGCGAGGTCGTCGGCGCGCAGCTCTCGCTTCACGGTGTCGGCGAAGATCCGAAGCGCTCGGTCACCGGTCTCGTGCCCGTGCGAGTCGTTCAGCGACTTGAAGTGGTCGAGGTCGGCCATCACGAAGGTGAACTCGACACTGTCGTTGCCGAGGTGGCGGAGGCGGTTCTCGAGCGTCCGGCGGTTGATCAGCCCGGTCAGGCCGTCGGTCGCGGCCTGTACGTGCGTCTCCGCCATGATGCGGAGCATCCCGAGACGGTTGCCGGCGTAGTTGGCGAGCGTCTGCAGCGAGTGCACCGCGCTCTCTTCGAGCGGCCTCTCGGCCTCGCCCACGGCGTGGACGACGCCCACGGTGCGACCCATGATCGAGACGGGCAAGCACACAGCTGAGCAACGGCCTTGCGCGCGTCCACGCAGCATCGGGCACGCGTCGAGGTCTTCGCTGTCGTTGAAAACTTGCACCTGCGCGCGGCGGGCGGCGACGCAGTCGTCGGGCGAGGCGACCGGGCATCCCGGCTCGCTGGTGCCTTCCGGAAGGGACACGACGACGCGGTCGAGGTGCGCGTGGCTGTTGTCGGCGAGGAGGAGCTCCACGGGAGCGCTCGGCGCGATGTCGTGCATCGCCCGCTCGACGATGTCGAACGCGGAGGGCTCGTCGTCAGACATCTCCAGCGCGCGACCGAGACGAGTCTCGAAATCGCGCCGGTGGGCGTCAGCTCGCATCACGCGCTCCTGCGCGGCGTTCTGCGCACCGGCGTGCATGCCCTTGGCCTTGGCCATGCGGGAGATCAGGAAGAGCAGTGGGATCGCGAACGTCAACGCGAAAGCCGCGGTGACGAGGGCGCCGAGGAAGCCTTCGAGCGACGGGAAGATCAGCTGCGCGAGGCCGGCACCGATCAGGTTGGTGAGCCCGACCATGATGAAGCCGCCCACGCCGGTGCCACGGGAGGCATTCATGACGTCTTCGCGCGCGGCCGCCCGGTCGGCGTCCGTGATCACGATGTCCTGGTGCTCTCCCACGGCCTCACCTCGTGGTGTTGGCCCAATCCACGAAGATCATCGGCCTCCCCTCGGCCCGTCTGAAGTGCCTCAGGGCACGGGCGGAGACCCCGTCCAGGGCCCAAACCCCTTGCCTTCCGGTGAGGACTCGGGCAAACTGATCGTCCGATGCACATCGCCGACCTCCTCGTAGTCGTTATGTAGCGCACGCCCGCCTCCACGCGCGCGTGCGCTCTCCCGCCCCTTGCCACAGCGAGGGGCGTTTCATATCCCGACCCGTTTCGAGCGACCCAACCGAGAAAGCGGACCCGAGATGAAGCTCACCGGTGCCCAAGCCCTCATCAAGAGCCTCGAGCACGAGGCCGTGGAGGTCATGTTCGGCCTCCCGGGTGGGGCGATCCTGCCGGTGTACGACCCCCTGATCGACTCGTCGATCCGCCACATCCTCGTGCGCCACGAGCAAGGGGCTGGCCACATGGCCGAGGGGTACGCGCACGCGACCGGGCGCCCGGGCGTTGCGATGGTGACGAGCGGGCCGGCGGCCACGAACATCGTGACGCCGCTGTGCGACGCCTACATGGACTCGATCCCGATCGTGGTGATCACCGGCCAGGTGCCCTACGCGAACATCGGAACCGACGCGTTCCAGGAATGCGACACCGTCGGCATCACGATGCCGGTCACGAAGCACAACTGGCTCGTCACGGATGCGCAGGACATCCCGCGCATCGTGCGTGAAGCGTTCCACGTGGCGACGACCGGCCGACCTGGTCCGGTGCTCGTGGACGTGCCGAAGGACATCGCGAACCAGCAGATGGATTGGTACTGGCCCGACGGCGTGGACATGCCCGGGTACAAGCCGACGACGAAGGGTCACGCGAAGCAGATCAAGGACGCGGCGCGGCTCATGTCACAGTCACGCCGTCCGGTGATCTACGCGGGTGGCGGGATCCTCAAGGCGCGCGCCGCGGAAGTGCTGCGTGAGCTCGTCGAGCTCACCGGCTTTCCGGTGGTGACCACACTCATGGCGCGGGGTTCGTTCCCCGACGACCACGAGCTGTGTCTCGGGATGCCCGGCATGCACGGCAACTACACGGCGGTCACGTCCATGCAACAGGCCGACCTGCTCGTTGCGCTGGGGTCGCGCTTCGACGACCGCGTGACCGGCAAGGTCGGTGCCTTCGCGCCCGAAGCCAAGATCATCCATGTGGACATCGACCCGGCCGAGCTGGGCAAGGTGCGTCAGCCCGACGTCCCGATCGTGGGCGACTGCCGACAGGTCATCGAGGAGCTGGTGAAAGCGGTGTTGGCCGACAAGGCCAAGCACTCCGGCGACGACACCCAGTGGCCGTCGCTCGCTGAGTGGCAGACGCGACTTCGTGATTGGCAGCGCGACTTCCCGCTCGTCTACGACCAGCAGCCCGACGGTCCGCTCAAGCCGCAGTTCTGCGTGGACCAGCTGCGCGACCACACGCCCGACGACACGATCGTGGTTGCCGGCGTGGGCCAACACCAGATGTGGACGAGCCAGCGCTGGAAGTTCAACCACCCGTACACGTTCGTGAACTCCGGTGGCCTCGGCACGATGGGCTTCGCCGTGCCGGCTGCCATCGGGGCCAAGGTCGGGATGCCCGATCGCATGGTGTGGGCCGTGGACGGCGACGGCTGCTTCCAGATGACCGCGCAAGAGCTCGTGACCGCGAGCTCAGAGCGGATCCCCGTGAAGATCGCCATCCTCAACAACGCGTATCTCGGGATGGTGCGGCAGTGGCAGGAGCTCTTCTACGAGGAGCGCTACAGCGAGGTGTACCTGTCGCCGGACCTTCCTGACTACGTGATGTGGGCCGAGGCGATGGGCTGCGTGGGAATCCGCGTGGACTCGCCCGAGGAAGTGGAACCGGCGATCGACAAGGCTAATGACATCGACGATCGTCCGGTGGTCATCGACTTCCGTACCGACTACCGGGAGAAGGTGTACCCGATGGTCCCGGCCGGTCACTCGAACGACGAGATCATCCTCGATCCCGCGCACGATACGTACGGGGAGCGCTGACCGTGTCGAACCTTGGTGACATCCAACACCACATCTACTCGATCACGGTCGAGAACAAGTTCGGCGTGCTGAGTCGCGTTGCCGGCTTGTTCGCGCGGCGCGGCTTCAACATCGTCTCGCTGGCGGTGAGCCCGACCGAGGACGAGCGCTTCAGCCGCATGACGATCGTCGTGGACGCGGCGTCCGCGCCGCTTGAGCAGGTCACGAAACAGCTCCACAAGCTCATCCCCGTGATCAAGGTCATGGAGCTGCACCCGGACGACGCGGTCGAACGCGAGTTGATGCTCGTGACGGTGAAGGCCGAGTCGGAGACGCGCTCGCAGATCACCGAGCTGGCGTCGATTTTCGAGGCTCGCATCGAGGACGTCGGCTTCGAGTCGATCACGATTCAGGCCGCAGGGCGGCCAGACAAGCTCGACGCGATGACCGATCTGCTCACGCCGTTCGGCATCGTCGAGCTCCAGCGGACCGGCCGCATCGCGCTCCCCAAGCTCTCCCGGCGACCCCAGCGCTTGCGGGCCGTCAAGACCCGCGGGGTGTGACCGCCTCGACTGCCTCTCGGTTCCCGCTTCCCCCCGACCCGTTGCTCGTCCGACAGGAGCGTCTGACTGTGACCTGCGAGCGCAGAACATGACGGCAAGCCGCCCAGTGAGGTGATCCGTGATGGTGAGAACGGTTTGCTCTTCGAAGCCCGAGACGTGGGTGCGTTGCGCGACGCATTGGTCAGGCTCCTCTCGCTCCAGCAAGTGGAGCGCGAGCGCCTCGGGGCCGCTGCGGCGCGCACGGTTGCCGACCGTCATGACGCTGCGTCGTACATCGATGCCTACCGTCGCCGCCTCCCGGCCTTGGCTGAGGATCCCGACGTACCGCTCGCTGACGTGTTGCTCAGTCGAGCCGGATGACGATGCTGGCGTAACCTGTTGCCCACCATCACCACGAGAGGAACGTTCCGACATGCCCGCGACCATCTACTACGACGCCGACGCTGACCTCGCCTTGCTAGAGGGGCGCAAGGTCGCCGTCCTCGGATACGGCTCGCAAGGGCACGCGCACGCGCTGAACCTCAAGGAGTCGGGTGTCGACGTGCGTGTCGGCTTGCGTGAGGGATCGCGGTCGTGGGAGAAGGCGGAAGCCGCCGGATTCAAGGTGCTCGCGACCGCGGAGGCGTGCAAGGAAGCCGACGTGATCATGGTGCTCCTGCCCGACACCGAGCAGGCGCGCATCTACAAGGAGGACATCGAACCGAACCTCGACGACCGCGACTCGTTGGCCTTCGCGCACGGGTTCAACATCCACTTCGGGCAGATCAAGCCGCCGAAGGGTGTCGACGTGTGGATGATCGCGCCGAAGGGACCCGGTCATCTCGTACGGCGCACCTTCGAAGAGGGCGGTGGCGTGCCGTCACTCGTGGCGGTGTCGGCCGACGAGACGGGCAAGGCGAAGCAGACCGCGCTGGCCTATGCCAAGGCCCTCGGCGCGACGCGGGCCGGTGTGCTCGACACCACGTTCGAGGAGGAGACCGAGACGGATCTCTTCGGCGAGCAAGTGGTGCTCTGCGGTGGGCTCACCGAGCTGATCAAGGCGAGCTACGAGACGCTCGTGCGCGCTGGCTACCAGCCCGAGTCGGCGTACTTCGAGACGCTGCACGAGGTGAAGCTCATCGTGGACCTCATCTACGAGGGCGGCATCGCGAACATGCGCTACTCAATCTCGGACACGGCCGAGTACGGCGACATGACCCGCGGTCCCCGCATCATCACCGACGAGACCCGCGCCGAGATGCAGCGCATCCTCGACGAGATCCAGAGCGGCAAGTTCGCGCAGGAGTGGATCCTCGAGAACCAGGCCGGGCGGCCGGTGTTCAACGCACTGCGGCGCGCATCGGCCGACCACCCGATCGAAGAGGTCGGCGAGCGCCTGCGTTCGATGATGCCGTGGATCGGTGCCGGCAAGGCCCGTCCACAAGACGTGTCCGGCGGGTAGATGGACGTCTAGGCAGGGCCGCTCTCTGCCCACGCCACCTCGAAGAGCGGGATCTCTTCGTCGAAACCTTTGAGCGCGAACGGTCCGCGAGCTTCGAACGCGAAGGTCTTGCCTCGGGCCAGCTCCCTGACGGCGGTCGACACGAGGATCGATCCTGCCGCCGCGCGATCACAAGCACGGGCGGCGAGCTGCACCGCCGCACCGAACAAGTCGTCGCGTTCGGTCACAGGTTCACCCGCGCTCAGTCCGATTCGCACATGGAGCGGGTGCTCGGCATCTCGGTTGTGATTCGCAAGGTTGCGCTGGACGGCGATCGCGCACTCGATCGCCGCGCTGGACGACGCAAACGCGGCCATGATCCCGTCGCCCGTGTGCTTGATCTCTGAGCCGTTCGCATGCGTGATCGCGTCTCGAACGATTTGGTCGTGCACGCGCAAGACGGTCATCGCCTCGGCATCGCCGAGCCGTTGCGTCATGTCGGTCGATCCGACGACGTCGGTGAACAGGATCGTGCGGAAGGCGGACGCAGTGGAGCCCTCACCGGCGGGATGGTCGGGAGGCCGTCCGAGGAACGCGTTCACCGTTTGACCTTCAACCGGGATGATCCGATTCGCCACCAGCCCGTGCGCCTCACGGTGCACCGTTTCGGCCGACTCTTGGTTCGGCGCCTCGACGAAGCAGAAGACTGCTCGATCCGCGGGGTCGAACCAATAGCTCAGGTAGTTGACGCCGTACTTCTCCTGCACGGCGAGATCCTGCGCGTGAGCCTCGGCGACCTCGTCTGGTGTGCCCTCGACATTGTCGTGGCGGTCCATGAAGTACGGCACCGTTACCTCCCGTTGGTGATCCGCAGAATACCGAGTTCAAGGTTGGGTATGGACGAACGGGTGAAACGCTCCGGCGCTGGTTGACGTTCGCGAGGCTGGTGCAAGCCTGGATCGACCTGAGGCGGGGCTCGGCATGGGTGGGGGGCAGGGATGACCGGATCCGAAGCGATCAGCGCGCTGTTGGCGCGCGTCGAGGCGCTCGAAACCGAGGTCCGTGCGCTGCGGCGCCCGCCCTCGATCTGTAGCGGTCAATAACCTCTGGACCGATGAACGACGTCCTGCTGACGATCGCGGCTGCGCTCGCGGGCTATCTCGTCGGCACGTTCCCGACTGCTGACCTCGTGACGCAGTTGGCCACCCGAGGGCGCGTGGACATCCGCGCCGCAGGCAGCGGCAATCCCGGCGGGCTCAACGCGATGAAGGTCGTCGGCGCGAAGTGGGGTGTCTTCGTCATCGTCGTCGACATCGTGAAAGGCGTGGTCGCGGGCTTGCTCGGCTGGTTGGTCGGCGATGAGTCGGGCGCGTATGCAGGGGCCACGGCCGGGATCGCGGGACACATCTTCCCGGTGTGGTCGCGCTTTCGGGGTGGCAAGGGTGTGGCGACGTCGGGTGGGGCGGTGCTCGTGGTGTTCCCCATCTACTTCCCGGTCGACGCGGCGGTTGCCGCCATCGGCGCGCTGTCCACGCACAACTCGGAGCGCGCGATCTGGATCAGCGCGCCGGTGTGGGTGGGTGCTGCGCTCGGGTGGTGGCTCGCCGACCTGCCGAACCTCTGGGGCCCGGAGCCGTCGGTGGGGTTGCCGATCTCGGCCGCAGTCGGGGCCGGCATGATCCTGGGCAAGTTCATCGCCGCCCGTCGACCGCCGATGCCTGCTCCCGCGTGATCGGACTCGTCACCGACTCCAGCTCGCAGCTGCCCGCGTCGCTGCGCGATCGCTTCGACGTGCAGGTCGTGCCACTCACGATCGTGATCGATGGCCAGGAGTACGCCGAAGGCGTCGACCTCGCCAGCGACGACTTCTACGCCCAGCTCGCGTCGGGCGCGCTGGTCACCACCGCGGCGCCGTCGCCGGGACGCATCCTCGAGGCGTGGGAATCAGCAGCTGCGCGAGGCGCGACTGAGATCCTCTCGATCCACATCGGCTCGAACACGTCCGCAACCGTAAACGCGGTGAAGGTCGCGGTGTCGATGATCGAGGTGCCGGTGCTCGTGCTCGACACCGGCACAGCCTCTTTCCCGGTCGCGTGCTGCGTGTGGGGCGCGGGCATGGTCATCGAACGGGGCGGCACGATCGACGAAGCAGCCTCGGTGGCTCGCGCGATCGCGGCGGAGGTCGGCAACGTGTTCATCGTCGGCGCCCTCGACCTGGCGCGGCGCGGCGGGCGGCTCGCGCCCGGCGTCGAGTCGTCAGGTCCGGTGCCAGTGCTCGCGCTCGACGGCGGGACCATGGAGGTTGTCGGCGAAGCGGCGGATCGAGACGCCGCGGTGTCTGCGATGGCCGACTACGTGCGTGACCGGGCCGGTGACCGTGTGCAGCGCGTCGGAGTAGGTCATGCCGGAGCACAGGACATCGCCGACGACCTCGCCGAAGCCTTGAGCTCCCTGCCGGTCGTGGGGGAGACCGTGCGGTACGAAGTCGGCCCGTCGGTTGGCGCGCACACCGGCCTCGGCACCGTGGGGTGCGTGTTCTTCCCCGACGACCTCGTGGGTTAGCGGTCCCGCGCGAGCAGATCGCGGATCTCGATGAGCACGTCCTTGTCGGTGGCCAGATCGTCGGCGTGGTCGTTGCGCCGCCAGGTGTTGAAGCCCTTCACCACGAGGTAGAGCCCGAAGCCGACGATCATGAAGTTGAGGAGGGTGGTGAGGAACGCGCCGTAACGGACCACCCCGTTGCCGATGTCGAAGCTGAGATCGTTGAAGTTGGGCTTGCCGGCGACCGCGCCGATGAGTGCGTTCAGCACGTCGTTCACGAAGCTGTTGAGCACCTTTGTGAACGCGACGCCGATCACGATGCCGACCGCGAGGTCGAGCATGTTGCCGCGATCGATGAACTCTTTGATCTCGCGTTCGATTCGCTGCTTCACCGGTGGTCTCCTTGATCGGGGACGGCCGGGTCAGCGTACGAACTTCGCGTCCTCGCCGGAGATCTCGGTACCGACGGCATCGGCTGCCTGCCCGAGGTCGAGCACCACCATGGTGGCGTTCGCCGTGACGCACGACCGGCCCTTGGCGTCGAGCACCACAGCCTCGGTCGTGATGCGCGTGTCGTCACTGCCCGTGACGCGCGCCTCCAGTCGGTAGGGCCGATCGACGCGCACGGGCCACGCGAAGCGAGCACTGGTCTCTTGCGTCACCGCGAACTTGCCCAGGATCGCGATCGTCGCCCACGCCATCGCCTCGTCGAGCAGCGCGAGCGTCGCGCCACCGTGCACATAGGTGGGTGCACCGGAGAACTCAGCTGGGAGCTCGAACTCGGCGAAGACCAGGTCCTGATCGTGGTCGTGGAAGAACGGGACGCGCAGTCCCCGCTCGTTGTCGGGATTGCACACGAAGCAACGACTGTCGAACCCGAACCTCGACGCGTCGAGCCGCTCGATCGTCACTTCCGCTTCACGAGCCAGCGCAGCTTCTCGGCCTTCTCGAAGGCGGCCTCGCCCGCGAGCTGACCGACCGACGTGGACACCGTCGGGTAGACGTGCATGAACGTGGCGAGCTCGCTCAGACCCACGCCTTCTTCGATGGCGAGCGCGAACTCGTGGATCATCTCGCCCGCGGCGGGCGCAAGGATGTGCGCACCGACGATCTTCTTCTTGTGCGTGATGACGATCACCGCGCCTTCGGTCGCGCCGTCGGCACGGGCCCGGTCGTTGTGCTCGAGATCCAGGCGCCACACCTCGGCGTCGCCCTTGAACTGCTCGCGGGCTTCGGCTTCGGTGAGGCCGGCGTGCGCGAGCTCGGGGTCGGTGAACGTGCACCACGGCACCGATGCGACCACCTTGCCCTTGCCGGGGAAGAACATGTCACGGACCGCGCGGACGCCCTCGTACGCCGCGGAATGGGTGAACAGGTAGCGGCCGGCGATGTCGCCAACTGCGTACACGGCGTCAACGCTCGTTCGACCGCGGTTGTCGACGACCACTCCCTTGGGTGTCGTCTTGATCCCGAGCTCTTCGAGCCCGAGGTTCTCGACGTTCGGCGCGCGCCCGACGGCGACGAGCAGCTCGTCGGCTTCCCACTTCGCCGGCTTGCCGTCCTCCGTGCCGTGCACCACTTTCTTGCCGCCCTCGACCGTGACCTTCTCGGTCTCGACGTTGAAGCGGAGGTCAACGCCCTCCTTGCGCAGCTTGTCGACGAGCAGGTCGACGAGCGCGGGCTCGTCCCTCGGCAGGATGCGCGGGCCCTTCTGGAGCAGCGTGACCGGGATGCCGAGCCGAGTGAAGCCCTGCACCATCTCCACCGCGATCGGGCCACCGCCGATGTTCACGAAGCTCGCCGGCGGGTCGGTGAGCTCGAAGAGATTCTCGCTCGTGACGTAGCCCGCTTCCTCGAGGCCGTCGATCTTGGGCACAACCGGGCGGCTGCCGGTCGAGAGCAGCACGTAGCGGGTCTCGAGCTCGCGGTCACCGTCGGCCGTCTTCACGACGACGGTGTTGGGACCGGCGATGCGGGCCGGCCCGTAGACGATGTCCATCCCGGTGGCCGTGAAGCGATCGGGGTTGTCGTCGGTGGCCGCGATCTGCTGCTGGATCGAGCGGATGCGCTCCCACACCTTCTTGCGGTCGACCTTCGGCTCGACCGCCTCCATGCCGTACTCGTCGGCCGTTCGCAGGTGGTGGGCAACCTTTCCCGACGCCAGGAGCGCCTTGCTCGGGACGCAGCCGGTCCACAAGCAGTCGCCACCGACACGACCCCGCTCGGCCACGGCCACCTTGAGATCGAGCGTGGCGGCGAACTCGGCGGCCACCATGCCGCCCGAGCCCATCCCCACGATGACGAGGTCGTACTTCATGCCACTCCCTTGGTCGCACTCGCTCGGCGGCCGGGATACCCGGCCGCCGCTCTCCTGCATGGCTCGCTCACTGCAGGCCGGGTGACCCGTCCCGCAGCCATTCGCTCGGTCGGGACGCTCGCCGCTCCCGCGAGCTCGCTCGCTTCGCTCGTTCGCCGCCCTGTCTAGCCTTCGCCGTGGGCGCTCGACACGGATGACTTCGAGTGATCCAGGTGGGGCTCGGGTGCGAACGAGGGGGCGTGACGGCCGTGACCGGCGCGAGGGCGACCTCGAGCGATTGGGAGCAGGTGATTCGGACGCGCCTCGTGGCCGGCGACGAGGCGGCGCTCGGGGAGATCTACGACCAGTTCTCGTCGTTCGTCTTCGGGCTCGCACAGCGAGTCATCGGCGACGCCCGTGCTGCCGAAGACGTGTCCCAGGAGGTGTTCCTGCACATGTGGGAGCACCCCGAGGCGTTCGAGCCCGGGCGCGGGTCCCTGCGCACCTGGCTGGGCACGCTCGCGCACCGCCGCGCCGTCGACCACGTACGGCGAGAGGAAGCGCGGCGCCGGCGCCAGCAGCGCGAGGCCGAGCGCCGTCCCACCTATATCCCCGATGTCGAGGAGATGGCGACCGCGATGGTGCGCGCCGAGCGTGTGCGCGACGCGCTGGATGTGTTGCCTGACGAGCAACGTCGTTGCATTCAGCTCGCGTACTTCGGTGGCAAGACGTACCGGCAGGTGGCCGAGGTGCTCGGCATCCCGGAGGGAACCGCGAAGTCACGACTCCGCCTTGGGCTGAAGCGGATCGCCGAGGCACTCGAACGCGATGGCTTGGAGCAATGGACATGACCGCACGACGAGACGACGCCGCAGTCGAGGAGCTGCTGGGCGCGTACGCGCTCGACGCGTGTGATCCCGACGAGGTGGCCGCAGTCGAGGCGCTCCTCGCGCGTCGACCCGATCTCGCAGCCGAAGCCACCGAGCTCGCGAACGCCGCCGTGTGGATCGGCGCGTCCGAAGCGCTGGAGGCTCCAAGCGGCCTGCGCGACTCGTTGTTCTCTCGCGCCCGCGCGCGGCGCGGTGACGAAGCGTTGGATCCGGCACTGCGCGTGTACACCGCGTCGACGGCGCGTCTTGAGGACACCATCGCAACGCTCGAGCCCGGCGACTTCGATGAGCCGACGCCGAACGGGCTGAACGCTCGCGACCTCGTCGTGCACCTTGCTGCGCAGGAGAGCCTGCTCGCGCAGGTGATCGACGCGTCGCCCGTGCCCGAGGTGACGAGCGAAGACGTGCCCACGCGCACGAGCGAGCTCATCGAGCACTTCGCCGACCGACCCATCGCTGACGCCCACGACGTGTGGCAGCGCTCGGTCGAGGCCACCCGCACGTGGGCCGCGGATCAGGCCAACCGCAGCGCCACGCTCCCGTGGCTCCAGTTCGACCTCCCGCGCGACAACCTCCTCGTGGCCAGGGCGTTCGAGAACTGGATCCACCGCGATGACCTGCGCCGCGCCATCGGGCGGAGCACGGAAGTGCCGCCGGCGGCCGAGCTCTTCGAGATGGCCGACCTGTCTGTGCGGACGATGCCGATGGCGCTGCTCGCCACCGGCCACTCGCGGCCCGGCAAGCTCGCACGCGTGGTGCTCACGGGCGCCGGCGGCGGCGACTGGCTCGTGCCCATGGGCGGCAAGGTGGAGGGCGGTGCCGCGCCCGACGTGACCGTCACGGCCGACGTCGTGGACTGGTGTCTGGTCGCCGGTGAGCGCCTCGACGCCGGTGCCCTCCCGCGCACCATCGAGGGTGACGACTCGCTGGCCGACGATCTCCTCGCCGCCGCCACCGCCTTCGCCACCCTCTAACCCCTTCTTTGGACGCCGGGTGACACCGAGCGTCACTTCGCGTCCAAAGAGGGGGGTTTACTCGGCGAGGTGCGCCTCGGCCTCCTTGATCTCGCCGACGATGCGGGTGATCTCGGAGTCGGCGTTGGCGGCGGGTGCGCTGGTGTGCTGCGTGAAGACGATGCCGCCGAGCTCTTCCTTGAGGTCCGAGATCTTTCGCTTGGTCTTCGCGTCGTCGACCTTCTCCTGACCGGCGGCGACGCCTTCCTTCGCCTTCTCGCCGACGGTCTTGGCTGCTTCCTTCGCCTTGTCCAGAATGCCCATCGCGGTTCCTCCTCCTTGCCTCGGTCGCTCGCCCGTGGGCCGGGATACCCGATCCACGGGCGCTCGCTCCCTGAGCGAGCTCGCTCGCCGCGAGTCGTGGGCAGCCTGTCACACGCATGGGAGAGAATGAACCGGCATGGCCACGGTCGCTGTCCCGCGCCTCCCCGGCATCGGAGTCCCCGGTGCGCTGAGCGGCTTCCATCCCGCGGTCGCCACGTGGTTCGAGCGGCGCTTCCCCGACGGGGCGACCACACCCCAGCGCGATGGGTGGCCCCACATCGCGGCGGGCGCCGACACGCTCATCGCCGCACCCACCGGATCGGGCAAGACGCTTGCCGGGTTCCTCGTCGCGATCGACCGGCTCTACCGCGCACACGAGGCGGGTGAGCAGGTCCACGACGTCGCGCGCGTCGTCTACGTGTCACCGCTCAAGGCGCTCGCCGTCGACATCGCCGAGAACCTCGAGCGCCCGCTCGCCGAGATCGCTGCGGTTGCCGCCGAGCTCGGGTTCAACGCGCCGAGCCTCGGCGTAGCGGTGCGCACCGGTGACACCACGAGCTCGCAACGTGCGGCGATGCTGCGCCGCCCGCCCAGCTTCGTCGTCACCACGCCGGAGTCCCTCTACCTGCTGGTCACGGCGGCGAAGAGCCGAGAGATCCTGCGCACGGTTGACACGGTCATCGTCGACGAGATCCATGCCGTCGCGAGGGACAAGCGCGGCGCGCACCTCGCGCTCACGCTCGAGCGCCTGGAATCGCTGTGTGACGAGCGACCGAGCCGGGTTGGCCTGTCAGCGACGCAACGACCGATCCAGACCGTCGCTCGGCTCCTCGTGGGTGATCGCCCGCTGCCCGAGATCGTGGACTCGGGCCACCAGCGTGACCTCGATCTCGCGCTCGAACTGCCCGACGGTGAGCTCGAGGCGGTCTCCTCGCACGAGCAGATGGCCGATGTGCTGGATCGCATCGCCGCCCATGTCGCGCAGCATCGCACCACGCTCGTCTTCGTGAACACGCGCCGCTTGGCCGAGCGCCTCGCGCACGAGCTCGGACAGCGTTTGGGCGATGACGTGGTCGCCGCGCACCACGGCAGCCTCTCGAAGGATCGTCGGTACCGCATCGAGTCACGCCTGCGCGCCGGAGAGCTGAAGGCGTTGGTCGCCACCGCGTCGCTCGAGCTCGGGATCGACATCGGCCCGGTCGAGCTGGTGTGCCAAATCGGGTCGCCGCGCAGCATCGCAACGTTCCTGCAACGGGTGGGCCGATCCAACCACTCCCGCGCCGGCACGCCCAAGGGTCGCCTCTATCCGCTCACCCGCGACGAGCTCGTCGAGTGCACTGCGTTGCTCGCGGCCGTACGCGCCGGGCGGCTCGATGCGATCCACCCGGCGCGCCTCCCCCTCGACATCGCCGCGCAGCAGATCGTGGCCGAGGTTGCGGCGCGGGAGTGGCGCACCGACGATCTGTACGACCTCGTGCGCAAGGCCGCTCCCTACATGGAGCTGACCCGCGCAGGATTCGACGAAGTGATCACGCTCGTTGCCGATGGGATTCGCACGGGGCGCGGGCAGCGCGGCGCGTACATCCACCACGACGCGGTGAACGGCGAGGTCCGCGGGCGCAAGGCAGCTCGTCTGGCTGCGCTCACCTCGGGTGGCGCGATCCCCGAGACCGGCGACTACCGGGTGGTTGCCGAGCCCGACGACACGTTCATCGGCACGGTCAACGAGGACTGGGCCATCGAGTCGATGGCTGGCGACATCTTCCTGCTCGGCACGCACTCGTGGCAGGTCCGCAAGATCGAGCCGGGCGTGATGCGCGTGCGCGACGCAGCCGGCGCGCCACCCACGATCCCGTTCTGGCTTGGTGAGGCACCGGCCCGCACCGCCGAGCTGTCGGCCGAGGTGTCCGCGCTCCGTCATCGGGTCGACGAGCTGCTCGGTGTCGGTGATCCCGACGGCGCCCGCGCCCACATCGTCGACGTCGCCGGGGTCGACGCGGTGGTTGCCGCGATGGTCGTCGACTACCTCGCGGTGGGCCGTGCCGCGCTCGGCACGATGCCGACGCAGGCGCGGATGGTCCTCGAGCGTTTCTTCGACGACACCGGCGGCATGCAGCTCGTCGTCCACTCGCCGCACGGCGGGCGCATCAACCGGGCCCTCGGCCTCGCGCTGCGCAAGAAGTTCTGCCGAACGTTCAACTTCGAGCTGCAGGCTGCCGCGAACGACGACGCGGTCGTGCTCTCGCTCGGCCCGCACCACAGCTTCCCGCTGGCCGACGTGCCCCGCTACCTCGCCAGCGGAACCATCGAGGACACACTGCGCCACGCCGTCCTGGACTCGCCCATGTTCCAGTCACGCTGGCGGTGGAACCTCAACCGCGCGCTGATGGTGCTGCGGTTCCGCAATGGCCGGCGCAACCCGCCTCCGATCCAGCGCATGGAAGCCGACGACCTCATGGCCGCGGTGTTCCCGCAGGCAGCCGCGTGCGCCGAGAACGTCGCCGGTCCGATCGAGATCCCCGACCACCTGCTCGTACGCCAGACCCTCTCCGACACGCTGCACGAGGCGCTGGACGTCGACGGTGTGCGGGAGCTGCTCCTAGGCATCGAATCTGGTGAGGTCTCGGTCCATTGCGTGGAGACGACCGAGCCGTCGGTGCTCGCCCACGAGATCCTCACCGCCCGCCCGTATGCGTTCCTCGACGACGAGGGAGAGGTTCAGAACCGACGCACGACCGCGGTCACGCTCCGGCGTGGGCTCGCCGTGGACCTCAGCGCGATCGGCGCCCTCGAGCCGGAGGCGGTCGAGCGGGTTCGCGCCGAAGTCGCGCCCGACCCCACGCACTCCGACGATCTGCACGACCTGCTGTCGTCGCTCGTCGTCACCAGAGCCCGCGACGAATGGCGATCGCTCTGGGGTGAGCTCCAAGCGCGCAACCGGGGCCAGGTGATCGAGCGGGACGGAGACGAGCTGTGGTGCACGACCGAGCTCCACGCTGACGCCGAGCGCGCGTTGAACGGCGACGACGACGAGGTGACCGCAGTGCTGCGTGGTCACCTCGAGATCTCTGGCGTCACAACGAGCGACGCGCTCTGCGAGCTCACGACACTGCCCGTGGCACGAGTCAGCGCCGGGCTCGCAGCGCTCGAGCGTGAGGGCTTCGCCCTCCAGGGTCGCTACCCAGCGGGCGGCGCCTCGACCGAGTGGGTGTCGCGTCGATTGCTCGCCCGGATGCACTCGTACTCGCGTCGGACTCGGCGCGAATCCGTGACCGCGGTGACCGCACAAGACTTCATGCGCTTCGTGCTCCGCTGGCAGCACGTCGCCCCCGGCACCCAGCTCGCGGGGGAGGCCGGCTTGGTCGCCGCGATCAACCAGCTTCAGGGCTACGAGGCTGCAGCGGTCGCATGGGAGTCCGAGCTGCTCGCGCGTCGTGTGCGCGGGTACCAACCCGCGCAGCTCGACCAGCTGTGCCACGAGGGTCAGGTGGGCTGGCTGCGCCTCACACCGCGCGCCGGCGACGACACTCGGATCACGCCCGGCGCACCCTCGAAGGCCACTCCGATCTCGGTGGTGTTCCGTGACGACCTGTTCTGGCTGCTCGAGGCCGCGCGCATCGGTGTCGATCCCGTCGAGCCGCCAATCGGTGCGACCGCCGAGATCCTCGAGGTGCTGCGGGAGCGGGGCGCTTGCTTCGCGGGCGAGCTGGCCGCGGCCACGAATCGTCTCCCCGACGACATCGATCGCGCGCTCTGGGACGGCGTCGCGAGGGGGCTGGTCACATCCGACGGCTTCGGAGCGATCCGCGCCCGACTCGCCGGAGGGAGTCGTGGTCTCGAGACACGACGCCTGTCGCGTCTGATGCGCGGCGGCCGACCGGGCGCGGCGGGGGCCGGGCGATGGTCCCTCGTGCAGGCGGCCGGCCCCGCGCTCGAACGCGACGAGGTCGCCGAAGCGGTGGCCGAGCTGCTGCTCAACCGGTGGGGCGTGGTATTTCGAGACCTTGCGGTCCACGATTCGATACGCTTCCCCTGGCGCGAAGTGCAATGGGCGTTGCGGCGCCTCGAGGACCGTGGCTTGGTGCGCGGCGGCCGCTTCGTCTCCGGGTTCTCCGGCGAGCAGTACGCGTTGCCGGCCGCCATCGAGCAGCTCGCACAGGTGCGACGCGCCCCGCGAAACGGCGAGTCGGTCGTCGTGAACGCAACCGACCCCCTCAACCTCGTCGGCGTGATCGTGTCCGGTCCCGGTGTGAGTGCGATCCGAACCCGTACGGTCACCTACGTCGACGGCCTCCCCGAGGGTACGGTTCCCGCCTGACCCGACGGAAGATCTCAGGGCCGGGTCCCGGATCGCCGAAGAACCTAGGGATGGGCGTCGGTCGGGTCGGTTCGGGGGGTCACTTGCAGCACGAGCGGGCCGACGAGGCATTTCGCGCGATCGCTGACGCCTCCCCACTGCTGGTGTGGGCGACCGGACCCGAAAAGGACGGCGCCTCGTGGTTCAACCGGCGCTGGTACGAGTTCACCGGCCGGACGCCAGAGCAAGAGCTCGTGCACGGTTGGCGGGACGGGGTGCACCCAGACGACCTCGACCGAGTGATCGCGCACCTCGACGAAGTGTTCGACGAGCGGGTGGGTTACGAGATTGACTACCGGCTGCGGCGCGCCGATGGCGAGTACCGCTGGGTCGTCGACTGCGGCATGCCGCGGCATGAGACGTCGGGAGCGTTCCTCGGCTACCTCGGCCACTGTGTCGACGTCCATGATCGCATCGACGCGGAGTCGGCGCGCCGGATCGGCGACGACCGGTTCCAGGCCCTCGCTCGTCACTCGTTCGACCTGGTGTCGATCTACGACGCCGAGGCTCAATTCGTCTACGCGAGCCCGTCGCACGAGCGCGTGCTGGGGTACGGCCCCGATGAGCTCACCGGTGTGTCCCCGGTGAACCTTCTGCACCCCGACGAGCAGGAAGCGGTGGCGAAGGCTTTCGCCGAACAGCTCCAGGTGACCGGGATCCCCATCCCGGTCGAGCACCGGATCCGGCACAAGGACGGGTCGTGGCGCTACGTCGAGTCGATCGCCGTCGACCTCCGTGACGATCCCGCGGTGGCTGGCGTGCTCGTGAACGCGCGTGACGTCACCGACCGGCACCGCGCGGAGCACCTCGCGGCCGATCAGGCCAGGATCCTCGAGTTGGTCGCGCGCGGCGCACCACTCAGCGAGGCACTGGACGCTGTCGTACTGATGGTCGAGCGATGGTTGCCCGAGACGCAGAGCGTGGTGGCCGTCGTCGACCAGGAACCCCGCCAGTTCCGGCTGGTGTCCGCCCCGAGCCTGCCCGCCGAGCTGTTCGCCGAGCTCCAGGACATGCCGCTCCCGCCTCCCGCTCCGCCCGGAGCGCATCCCAGCTTCTTCGTCGGACCCATCGAGGTCACCGCAGACAACGAGGCGCAGATCGACGCGCTGCGGGCGCGCGGGTACCGATCGTTCTGGGCGGCCCTCGTCAGCGGCGTCGACGGTGACCGCCCAGCGTTGGGCGCGGTGGTCGTGTACCGGCGGGACGACGCGGAGCCATCCGACACCGAACGGCTCGTGGTTGAGATTGGCGCGAACGTCGCGGCGATCGCCATCGCGCGCGACCGCACCGCCGCGGCGTTGGCGCACCAAGCGACCCACGACGCGCTCACCGGTCTCCCGAACCGCGAGACCGTCCTCGACCGCCTCCGGCGGATCGTCGCTCGACCCGAGCGCGACGGCCCAGGGACGGCGGTGCTCTTCCTTGACATCGACCGCTTCAAGGTGCTCAACGACAGCGTTGGTCACGATGCCGGCGACAAGCTCCTCGTCGATCTCGGCGAACGCCTCCGTGAAGCCCTACGACCCGGTGACCTCGTCGCGCGCTTTGGTGGAGACGAGTTCGTCATGGTGTGCGAGCGGGTCGGCGGCGAGCTCGATGCGTACGCGCTCGCGGCTCGAATCCTCGAGCTCGTGCGCGAGCCGTTCACGATCAATCGCAGCGAGGTCGTCGTGACCGCGAGCGTGGGCATCGCGATGGTCGACGGTCGCGACCCGGAGTCGCTGCTCCGCGACGCCGACGCCGCGATGTACTGGGCGAAGGAACGAGGGCGGGCCCGAGCTGAGCTGTTCGACGACGAGCTGCGTCGGCGCGTGGTTGCTCGCCTCGACATCGAGAGCGAGCTCCGAAAAGCAGTCGACCAATGTCAGCTCGAGGTGCACTACCAACCGATCGTGTCGCTCGAGACGTCGCGCCTCACCGGCTTCGAGGCGCTCGTGCGGTGGCCGCACCCGACACGCGGGTTGCTCGGACCGCAGGAGTTCCTCGAGGTTGCCGAAGAGACCGGGCTTGCGCGCCCGATCGGCGCGTGGGTGCGCGCCGAGGCCTGCCAGCAAGCGGCGACGTGGCATGCGAAGTATCCGCACTGGGGCCGCTTCGTGATGGGCATCAACCTGGCCGCGGCCGAGCTTCGGGAGCGCGACCTTGCAATCAGCGTCGAGCGCACCGTTCACAGCACCGGCATCGATCCAGCACTTCTCGTCCTGGAGATCAGCGAACGTCTTGTCGCCGATGACATCGCCGCAGTGCGCGGTCTGCTCATGCGCCTGCGCGACCTGGGCGTGAAGATCGCACTCGACGATTTCGGTACGGGTGCGGCGGCGCTCGTCCACCTGCGGGAGCTCCCGGTCGGCTCGATCAAGATCGATCAGTCGTTCGTCGCCGGGTTGGGCAAGGATCCCTTCGACGACGCGATCGTCGACTCGATCATCGACCTCAGTCGGCGGCTCGATCTGTTCACCGTTGCGGAGGGGGTCGAGACGGCCAGCCAGGAGCAGCGCCTCCGTGACTCGGGATGTCACTTCGCGCAAGGCCACCGATTCGCGCCGGCGTTGCCGGCCGATGAGATCGAAGCGTTCCTCGGGCGCCGTGGTGGACGGATCGCGGTGAGCGCGTCGCACCGCGCGGTCTGATCTCAGTCAGTCTTCAGTCAGCGCAGCGCGTCCAGGATTGCGTCGGCCCAGGCCAGGTCGGGTCGAGGCGCGCGCCGCCCGAGCAAGGCGTCTGGCACCTCGATCTCCAATCGCACGAGGGCACCGCCGAGGGTCTTGCCCAGGTTGTCGGCGCGCAACGTGCGGGGACCGCCGCCGCCGAGCGCGCCGTGGAGCACGAAGTTGAGCCCCAGCACGTTCTCGGCCTCGTATCGCAGCACGTCGCCGGTGACCATCGTGCCGAAGTGTGCCTTCACGCGCTCGGCTGACACTTCGCGGACGATCACGTCGTACGCGTCGCGGTCATCGGCGAAGAGCGCGATGTTCGAGATATTGCCTTTGTCGCCGGCTCGGTAGCCGCAAATCTCGTACAGCCGGAGTGTCGACACGGTCACGTTTCCTCGATCGCGATGGTGACGTGCGGGTCGACGAGAGCCTTTTCGACCAGCGTCGGCCACAGTCCCAGCAGCTCGGTCGGCCGGCCCGCACCGCGGCCCATGCCTGTCATGCCGGCCGGTGGCGCCGAGAGCGTGAGGGGGACCATCTCGCGCGCGACCAGCCCTGCGGTCATCGGATCGGCGCAGCGCCACGCAACCCGCGCGACGCACTCCGGTGGCTCGGCGTCGGTGGCCGGCACGGTGGGACCGCCGAGCGCGTCCACGCCCCACAGCTCGACGCACCACTCGTCGACCGAAAGGCCTGCCTGCTCCACCCGCTTCACGAAGATGGCCGAAGTCGCCTTCGCCTTCTCGACGGCCTCGGGCCAAGAGAACGCGACGCGCGCTTCGCCAGCCCAGCCCGCTGAGTGGCAGAGCAAGGCCTTGTAGGTGTCGGTCGCAGGCGCGCCGCGGACATCGGTGATGCGCACGCGGTCATCACCGAGGTCATCGAAGCGTGCGCTCGTGAAGTCGGCCACCACATCGGGAGAGACGTACGCAGCCGGATCGTGTACCTCGTAGAGCAGCTGGTGGCGCACGGTGTCGAAGCTCACCCGTCCACCCGAAGATGCCGGCTTCGTGATGACCGCGGAGCCGTCGGGGTCCACTTCGGCGATCGGGTACGGCAGGTCCCAGGGCCGCGGCACGTTCCACCACTCGCGACTCAAGTTCCCGCCCGCGCTCTGACCTGAGCATTCCAGCAGGTGGCCGACAAGCGTGCCCGCCGCGATGCGATCCCAGTCGTCCCACGCCCAGCCGTGCTCGTGCACGAGGGGTGCGAGGAACAGCGCGGCGTCTGCGACGCGACCTGTGATCACCACGTCCGCTCCCTGGGCCAGAGCGTCGGCAATCGGTCGCGCCCCGAGATAGGCCGACGCGAACAGCGGTGGCGCAGGGAATTCGGTGTACGGCGCGCCGGTGTCGAGGTGCGCGAGCCCGGTGGCCGCGGCGACGTCGCCGAGGCGGGGCATCAGGTCGTCGCCGGTGACGGTAGCGATCCGGAGGCCTGAGAGCCCCAGGTCACGTGCCGTGCCGACCGCCGCGCGCGCGGCCGCGGCCGGGTTGATGCCTCCGGCGTTGGTGATGACCTTGGTGCGCCCGGCCGCGACCGCGGGAAGCGCAGCGGCGAGGTAGGCCGGGAGGTCGCGTGTGTACCCGAGCGCCTCGTCCTTCTGGCGATCCTTCTGGAGGATCGCCAACGTCAGCTCGGCCAGCGCTTCGAGGCACAAGTAGTCGATGCCGTCGTCGAGCAGGCCCTCCACCGAGCGAGGCGTGTCGCCGTAGAAACCCTGCCCGCCGGCGATCCTCAGGGTCACGTCTTCAGGCGTGAACGTGTGGGCGACGGCCGGCCCACGGGCGGGCGGTCTCGAGCTGCGCGGCGACCCGCAGCAGCATGTCTTCGCGAGCGTACGGCGCAACGAGGTGCACGCCGATCGGCAGCCCGTGGGTGGAATCCGTACCGAGCGGGACCGACATCGCGGGCTGGCCGGTGACGTTGAACGGTGCCGCGTACGTGGCGAACGCGGTGGCGCGGAGCATGCCCCGCTCGGGGTCTTCCTTGGTTCCCACCACGTCGCCGATCTCCGGCGGCGGCTCGGCCATCGTCGGCGTGAGCAAGAGATCGAAGCCGTGGCCGCCGTTCTCGGCGCTCGTCCACCAGTTGGCGATCCGTCGCGACCACGCATGGGTACCGTTGACGGCTTCGAGGTACTGGATCGCGGTGCCCGGCAGCCCTTGCTCGTAGTACATCCATGTGAGCGGCTCGACATCGTCGGGCCCCACGGTCTGGCCGGTCATCGCCTCGAGCTGGCGGATGTCCCACACGACGTGCGTGGTGAGGACGACGAAGAACAAGCCCAGGAGCTCGACCTCGTCGAGCGCGGCGGGTGACGACGCTTCGACGTGGTGCCCGAGCGACTCGAGCAGACGTGCCGCGTCTTCGGCCGCGGCGACGCACGCGGGGTCGGTCTCGGCCATCGCTCCCGGCGCACTCGTGCGCAGTCCGATGCGCAGGTGGCCGGGATCGGCGCCGACCTCTTCGCCGAACGCGCGCGTCGGGGGAGGCGCGAAGTACGGATCGCCCGGCATCGGTCCGCCGAGCACGTCGAGCACGGCCGCGCTGTCGCGCACCGTGCGCGTCAGTACGTGGCGCTGCACGAGTCCGGCCCAGGCTTCGCCGATCTCCGGGCCGAGCGACATGCGTCCGCGCGTCGGCTTCAACCCGAAGAGGCCGCACGCGCTCGAGGGGATGCGGATCGATCCCCCGCCGTCGCCCGCGTGGCCGAGCGGCACCATCCCGGACGCGACCGCGGCCGCAGTCCCACCGCTCGAGCCGCCGGTGCCGTGCCCGGTGCTCCAGGGATTGCGCGTCGGCCCGTACGCCACGGGTTCGGTCGTGGGCATGAGCCCGAACTCGGGCGTGTTCGTCTTGCCGACGACGATGAAGCCCGCGTCCCGCAGCTTGGTGAACAGGTAGGAGTCGTGGTCAGCGACGTATCCGACACGCTTCAGGAGCCGGTTCCCCATGTGCAGCGGGTCGCCCGCCGACGATCCGTCGAGATCCTTGATGACGATCGGAACGCCGCGGAATGGTCCGTCGGCCACGACCGTGTTGGCAGTGGCGCGCGCCTTGTCGAAGAGCGGATGGATGACCGCGTTGAGCTCGCCGTTCACCTTCTCGATGCGGTTGATGGCTGCGTCGACGAGCTCGAGCGGTGTGAGATCGCCGTTGCGCACGAGCTCCGCTTGCGCCGTGGCGTCGAGGGTGGAGAGCTCAGAGTCCATGGCTCGGCAGGGTACTCCCGCTGTGCCGGGCCTTCCGGTGTCACCAGCCGCGGAGATCGATCTCCCAGGTGTCGACCACGCGATCCGACTCCATCACGTGCATGCGTGCGTGGTACGCGACGGTTGGATCCACGTGCGCGGGCCACACGCGGACGCGTTGGCCGACGTCGGGCAGGGGCAAGCCGTCGTCGGTCGAGAACGTCGTGTGCTCGTCGGAGCAGAACCATACGGTGGCGTCCTCGATCGTGGGGTTGCCGTGGTCCATGCCGAGCGACTTGAGCCCGCAATCGATCACTGCGTATTCCTCACGCTCGTTGACCGAGACAACCGTCGCGAGCAAGAAGAGCGCGAGCCGGAACGGGACGTCGAGCTGGCTGTATGTGGTGTCCATGAGGGCGTACGAACCGGCCTGGATCTCCGTAGCGAATCGGTTGCAGTCGTACGTGCCGGTCCCCCCGGCCGACACGAGCTCGCCGCCGACGGCGAGGTGTGCACGCGCGAGCTGACCCATGCAGTCGGCGGTCTGTTGCTCGCGCTCGGCGCGGTCGACGACGCCGACCACGTGGCCCTCATACCCCATGACGCCGCGCACCTCGATCCCGTTGGCGCGAGCGAGATCGGCGATCCGTCCGGCGTCGTCGGGGTGACAGCCACACCGCGGAAGGCCGACGTTCACGTCGACGAGGCACTCACGCACACCCGCGTGTGCCGCGGCCTCGATGGTGGTGTCGGAATCGACCGCAACCGTGACACGCGCGTCGAGTGCGGCGAGAGTTGTGAGGTGGTCGGGGTCAACGACCTCGTTGGCGAGCAGGAGATCGTCGCCGAGGCCGGCGCGCGCAAGCCCGATCAGCTCTCGTGTCGTTGCACACGTGAAGCCGACGTGGCCCGTTGCGCGCTGGCGGTGGGCGAGTGCGGTGGTCTTGTGCGCCTTGATGTGAGGTCGGCACCGCGAGCCCGGCAGCGCCGTTGCCATCGAGGCGAGGTTGTGCTCGAGCGCGTCGACGTCGACTACCAACGCCGGCGTAGATAGCGCGTCAACATCCATGCGCGTGGGAGCATGGCAGAGATGCCAGTACCCGCGGAGCAGCGTCCGCCGACCGAGCGCGACTGGCACACGGACGAGCTCCCGGCGACGCCGCAACGCGACTTCCTCATCCCGGCCGAGCGTTGGGTCGAGGCGCCAGCCGAGCTGTGCACGCTCGGTGCGGACCTCGGCATCGAGCTCGTGGCCTACAAGCGACGGATCAAGGGGTTCCTGCTGTGGCGCGCCGGTCCCGCCGTCGATGCCGATGCCCGCTACATGGCGGTCGACGCCGACGACTTCGGGCGCCAGTACGTGTTCCGCTTGTTTGCCGACGGCACCGGCGAGGGCGCTGGCCCCGACGGCGTCACCCACACCAGGTTCCGCACCTGGAAGGAATCCCTCCGCGACGCCTAAATCCTGGTCGCGCTCGCTCGGCGGCAGGGTACCTGCCGCCGCCCTACGGGACGCTCGGCTGCTCCGGCGAGCTCACTCGCTTCGCTCGCTCGCCGCGCGCCATCAACGTTCCCGGACGACGTCGTTGGGATCCTTGTCGTCCCGCAGGCCGAGGAACACCGGCTGCCTGAGGACGCCGTCGGACGTCCATTCGGTGAACTTCACCTGGGCAACGCAGTCGGGCTCGACCCACACCGCGTCCTTGATCCTGGGTGGCGGGTCGAAAGGACTGGTGGCGCGCGAACGCAGCGCCGCGCTCATCGCGTCGCGATCGTGGTCCTTGAATCCCGAGCCGACGCGACCGGCGTACCGCAGCGGCCCGCCCACCCCGTCGTGGTACCCGACCAGCACCGACCCGAGGGTGTCGGCGAGCCGACCAGAGCCCGGCAGCCAGCCCCCGATGACGAGCTCCTGTCCTTTGGTGATCTTCACCTTGCGCCACGCCGGCGAACGCCGGCCGGGAACGTACGGGGCGTCCAACCGCTTGCACACCACGCCCTCGAAGGCGAGCTCCTCGGCCGCGGCGCGTGCTCGCGGCCCGTCGCCGATCGTGGCCGGCGAGGTCTGCCATCGCTCCCCCGAGAGTCCCAACCGCTCCACCAGCGCGCGGCGGTCCTGCCAGGGGAGCGTCGTCACGTCGCGGCCGTCGAGGCGCAGCACGTCGAAGCACACGAATACCGCCGGAGCCTGGTGCTGCTGGATGGCCTGGAAGCTCGCGAGGCCCTGCTCGTCGAGCACGACGAGCTCACCATCGAGGATCGCATCCACGCCGACGGCTGCGGGCAGGCCATCGAGCTCTTGATAGCGAGCGGTCACGTCATTGCCGCGGCGCGACGCGATGCGTAACCGTCCTTCGGCGACCTCGACGATCGCGCGGTAGCCGTCCCACTTCATCTCGTAGGCCCAGCTCTCGCCGTCGTGGGGGAGGTCGTCGCTGGCCACGGCGAGCATCGGCAGCGGGAGAGGGTTGCTCACTCGGGCACCCGCAGCTCGCGGCGCAAGGCCTTGCCCCCCGGGGTTCGCGGGATGGCGTCCACGAGCACCACCTGCTTCGGCAGCTGCACGGTGCTGAGACGGTCGCCGGCGTGCGCGCGGAGCTGGTCGAGCGTCGGGTGGGCGTCGTCACGGGGCACCACGAAAGCAACGACCCGCTCGCCCCATTCGCGATCCGGTGTACCGGTGACGCACACGTCGGTGACATCAGGGTGAGTCGAGAGCACCGCTTCGACCGCGGTGGGGCTGACGTTGACGCCGCCGGAGATCACGATGTCGCGAACCCGGTCGATCACGCGCACCCGACCGTCGTCGAGCGTTCCGATGTCACCCGTGCGGAACCAACCCTCGGAGGTGAAGGCGGCGGCCGTGGCGTGCGGCGCAAGCCGATAGCCGCGCATGACCATCTCGCCGCGGATCTGGATCTCTCCGTCCTCGATGCGCACCTCGGCACCGGGCACCGGTGTGCCGTCGAGAACCACGCCACCCCACGTCTCGCTCAGACCGTACGCGTCCACGATCGGTGCACCTTCAGCTTCTGCGCGTGCACGCAGATCGGGTGGTGTGGGGGCACCGCCAAGGATCACGCGTCGAAACTCGTGCAAGGGTGCTCCCACATCGAGCAATCGCCGCAGCATCGTCGGCACGAGCGACACGACCGTGACACCCTCCGTGCGCGGCGCGGACGACACGGCCGCGAGGTCGAACGAGGGATGCACCGTCACCGGCATCCTGCTGACGCGTGCTCGAGCGAGGATCGCGAGTCCGGCGACGTGGTGCAGCGGCAGGCACACGAGGGCGCGATCGCCGGGCTCCACACCGAGCGTGGCCGCGAACGCGCCGCCGATCGCTTCGAGGCCGGCCACGCTGAGCTCGGCCCCCTTGGGGTCTCCGGTCGTGCCCGACGTGACGACGACAGCTGCGCTCCCGGCGGCCGCCTCCGCGCCCGCTGGCAGTGCTCGCAACCCCTCCGCGGTGGCGAGATGCGTGGGTCGGAGCCGGGCCATCAAGGAAGTCACGACCGCCGGCGGCGCGGCCGGGTCCAGCACGAGCACCGCGTCTCCCCGGTCCCACGCCGCGGTGACGGCCCGGGCCGCCTCGGGGCGGGGGAGGTGGACCGCGACGAGGGGTGCCCCCGACTGGCCGGCCATCAGGCCCGAGCGTACCGTAGGAGTGATCACTCCCAACATCCGCGAGCAGGAGCTGCAGCGAGCCCTGCCGGAGGCCGGGAGGGCGAAGCGAAGTCGACCGATGGAGGAGGAGCTGAGATGGCCGACCGACCCCCCGTGGCCCTCGATGCCGACGGCCGCCCCCGCGCCATCCGCCCCGGAGCGGAGTGGAAGCCGAGCGACGTCGAGTACGCCGACATCCGCTACGAGACCACCGCGGCCGAGGGTGGCCTGATCGCCAAGATCACGATCTGTCGGCCCGAGGTGCGCAACGCGTTCCGCCCGGGAACGCTTTTCGAGCTCCAGGCCGCGTTCGAGCTGGCGCGCAACGACCCGGAAGTCGGCGTCGTGATCCTCACCGGCGAGGGCCCCGAGGCGTTCTGCTCGGGCGGCGACCAACGCGTCCGCGGTGACGACGGCTACGTGGGCGACGACGGCATCGGCCGCCTCAACGTGCTCGACCTCCAGGTGCAGATCCGCCGCCTCCCGAAGCCGGTGGTGGCCATGGTCGCGGGCTATGCGATCGGTGGCGGTCACGTGCTGCACGTGGTCTGCGACCTCACGGTTGCGGCCGACAACGCGCGCTTCGGCCAGACGGGCCCGAAGGTCGGCTCGTTCGACGGCGGCTACGGGTCCGGACTGCTCGCGCGCATGGTCGGGCAGAAGAAGGCTCGCGAGATCTGGTTCCTCTGCGACGAGTACAGCGCCGACGAGGCGGAGCGCATGGGGCTCGTGAACACCGTCGTTCCCCTCGAAGAGCTGGAGATCGCCACCGTCGAGTGGTGCCGGCGGATGCTCGCGCACAGTCCGCTCGCGCTCCGGATGCTCAAGGCGTCGATGAACGCCACCGACGACGGCCTCGCCGGGCTCCAGCAGCTCGCGGGCGACGCCACCCTCCTGTACTACATGAGTGAGGAGGCGCAGGAGGGCAAGCGCGCGTACCTCGAGAAGCGGCGGCCGGAGTTCGAACGCTTCCCGAGGCGTCCGTAAGGCGCGGAGCGAGCGAAGCGAATGGAGCGAGCGCAACGCGACGCGACGAGCGTCCCAAAGGGTGGCGCCGGGTACCCCGGCGCCAAGCGAGGCTTGCCAATGCAAAGCGGAAGTACCGCAGTGGGAGCGAAGCAATGGGTGATGGGTGCGCGGCCGCGCACGCTCGGCGCTGCGTTCGCCCCGGTCGTCGTGGGGACCGCGGTCGCACATGCGGTCGCCGGTGACGCGGCATGGGAGCGAGCGCTGCTTGCGCTCGTGGTGTCGCTGGCGCTCCAGGTCGGTGTGAACTTCGCCAACGACTACTCGGACGGCGTCCGCGGAACCGACAAGGACCGAGCGGGGCCGTTGCGTCTGACCGCGTCTGGTCTCGCATCGCCGAATGCCGTCCGCACCGCGGCGCTCTTGGCGTTCGCGGTCGCGGCTGTCGCCGGGCTGGCGCTGGCACTGATCGTGACGCTGTGGCTGGTGCTCGTCGGCGCGGTCGCGATCGCGGCCGCCGCCCTCTACACGGGTGGCCCGAAGCCTCTCGGCTACCTCGGCTTCGGTGAGGTCATGGTGCTGGTGTTCTTCGGGTTCGTCGCGACCGCCGGGTCGACCTTCGTGCAGCTCGAGCGCGTGCCGGAACCTGCGTGGTGGGCGTCCCTCACCGTTGGTCTCCTGGCGTGCGCCATCCTGCTGACGAACAACATCCGTGACGTCGAGGGCGACGCGAGCGTAGGTAAGCGCACGCTGGCAGTACGCCTCGGCGCGCCGCGAGCGCGGCAGCTCTACGTCGGCTGCGTGGTCGTGGCCTTGCTCGCGGTTGCGCCGATCGCCGCCGACCGCCCCGAAGCGCTGGTCGCGTACGCCGCGCTGCCGCTCGCCGTCACGCCCATCCGCCTCGTCCTGCGAGCGGTGTCGCCACGAGAGCTCGTGATGGCCCTCGTCGGCACCGCGCGGCTGCAGCTCGTCACCGCCCTCTTGCTCGGGTTGGGTTTGTGGCTGTCCTGACCGAGCATCGCCTGCGGATCGGTGAACGCGCGGTGACCCTCCTGGAGGGACCGGCGGGCTGGGGCGAGTGCTCGCCCTTGGACGGGTATCCGTGCGATCCCGCCGCGGCGCGCCGCGCCGCCGAAGAGGCAGCACTCAGCGGTTGGCCGGAGCCGGTGCGGTCGGAAGTCCCGGTGAACGCGCTCGTGCTGGGTCCCGGGTTCGACCCGGATGCGTTGACCGGGTATCGAACCGTCAAGGTCAAGGTGTGCGCGCCGGAAGACATCGACCTCGTTGCGCGGGTCCGCGACGCCGTTGGTGCGCAGGTTCGCCTTCGAGTCGACGCCAACGGCGCCTGGGACGTCGACGTCGCCACCGATCTCATTGCTCGGCTCGCGGCGCTCGACGTGGAGCTCGTCGAGCAGCCGGTCGGGACGATCGACGAGCTCGCTCGGCTGCGGCGGAAAGTGAGTGTTCCGATCGCTGCCGACGAATGCGTTCGCTCCGTGGAGGATGCCCGCCGACTCCAGGCACTCGATGCGGCTGACGCCGTCGTGCTCAAGGTCCAGCCGCTCGGTGGCGTGCGTGCGGCGCTCGCTGTGGCCGAAGCGAGCGGAGTGCCCGCGATCCCCACGTCGATGATGGAGACGTCGGTCGGGCTCTCGGCCGGGCTCGCGCTCGCGGCTGCGTTGCCCGAGCTGCCCTACGCATGTGGCCTCGCCACGGCCGCGTTCCTCGCCGGTGATGTGACGACGGATCCCCTGGTGCCCGAGCGCGGCGTGCTCGGCGTGCGCGCCGTCGCGCCCGACCCGGAGCTGCTTGCGCGCTACGCGGTCTCGAGCCAGGAGACGAGGGCGTGAGCCAGCTCGTCGGGTCGCTCGAGGTGCAGCGCGTGCCCGGCCTTGTCGATCGTGACTACGCGCGCGTTGGACCCGATCGCCGCGCCGGTCTTCTCGGCGATCTCGGTGTACGCGCGATCCCATTGTCCGCACACGATCAGGACCGGCATCTCGAGCGAGCTCAGCCGGTCCCACATCGGTTCGTGCGCCGCCTGACCGAGCGCCCGCAGCTGGTGCGCAAGGCCGTGAAGCGTGTTCCGGCGGCGGTCGTTGATCATGGCGGCCTCGCGGGGCAGCGTCTCGAAGAGGCGCTGCGAGAGCCAGTGCTCGAGGAACTTCTCGACGCCATCCCGCTCGAGGTCGTGCACTCGGCGCTCGTCAGCGGCGAGGCGCGCCTCGCGCTCTCCGGGCGACGCGATCCCGGGCGACGCGCTGACGAGGACGAGCCGTTCCACGAGATCCGGTCGGTCGAGCGCGAGGCGCAGGGACAACCGCCCGCCCATCGAGTAGCCGACCCACGTCGACGTGCCGCCGCGCATGCCCAGCGTCTCGGCTGTCGCGACGAAGTCCAACCCGTCAGGGACTTCGAGTGGCTGCACGTCCCAGTCGCGAGGCAAGCGCGCTTCCATGGGTTCCCACGACCGAATCGTCTGGGTGAAGCCATGCACCAGGCGCAACCGCATCGAGGAATTCTCCCATGACGACCGCACCAGGTCGGGACGCGAATACCGCCCTCGCCCGAGCGCTCGTCGACGAGCTCGCCCGGGCCGGCGTCACCGAGGCGTGCCTTGCGCCGGGCTCCCGATCGACACCCGTCGCCCTCGCGCTCGCGCACGACCAGAGGGTGCGGCTGCACGTGCACCTCGATGAACGATCCGCCGCCTTCTTTGCGCTCGGCACGGCGCGGCTGTCGGGGCGCCCCGCACTGGTGCTCACTACGTCCGGCACCGCGGCCGTGAACCTGCACCCCGCGGTTGTGGAGGCGCACCACGGACGCGTCCCGCTGTTGGCCTGCACGGCCGATCGGCCGCCCGAGCTCCGTGACACGGGTGCCGGTCAGACCATCGACCAGCGCGGGTTGTTCGGCGCCGCGGTGCGGTGGGAGGCGGATCCGGGCGCGCCGGAGGACCGGCCCGACGTGGGCACGCACTGGCGTTCCATGGCGGCGCGTGCGGTCGTGACGGCACTCGGACCGCCCGCCGGGCCGGTGCACCTCAACCTCCCGTTCCGCGAGCCGCTGGTGCCCACCGGCGCGGAGCTCGTGCCGGCACCTGGGCGGCCCGACGGCCGTCCGTGGGTGAGCGTTGAACGCGCGCCGCAGCGACCGGATGACGCAACCGTGGCGCGCGTGGTGGATGCCGTTCGCGCCGCACGGCAAGGCGTGCTGCTCGCAGGCTGGGGCGCGAACGTCACGGCGCCCACCGCTCTTCGCTTGGCCGCCGCGGCCGGTTGGCCGGTGCTCGCCGACCCGCTCTCGGGGCTGCGAGCCGGTCCGCACGCAGTGTCGATGTACGACGCATTGCTGCGCATGGACGGGCTCGGGGAAGCGCTTCGCCCCGACCTCGCGCTGCGGGTGGGCGCGCCGCTCACCAGCAAGGCCGTCGCCGCGTGGACCGATCCCGAGGTGACGCAATGGGCGATCGATCCCCACGGCGGATGGCTCGATCCCCAACGCGGGGTGAGCGAAGTCGTCGGGTGTGACGCGGAGCTACTGCTGTCTGCAGTGGCCGACGCGCTCGGATCCGCGCTGCATGCGTCGGGTTGGCTCGAACAATGGCTCGATCTCGAAGCGCGCGCACGAGCTGCGGTCGACGGCCTGTTCGACGCGTGGGAGGACCCCTTCGAGGGGCGGGTCGCCCGCGACCTCGCGGCCGGGCTCCCCGACGGCGCGCACCTCGTGGTGGCGTCCAGCATGCCGGTGCGCGACTTGGAATCGTTCGCGGCGCCACGCGAGGGACTTCGCGTGCTCGCCAACCGCGGCGTCAACGGCATCGACGGGTTCACGTCTACGGTGCTCGGCATCGCGTCGGTGGCGTCGGGACCCGTGGTGGCGCTGCTCGGCGACCTGTGCTTCCTGCACGATGCGAACGGTTTGCTCGGGGCAGCCAAGCGCGGGATCGACGCCACGCTCGTGGTGCTCGACAACGACGGCGGAGGGATCTTCTCGTTCCTGCCGCAAGCCGCGGATCCCGAGCACTTCGAGACACTGTTCGGAACCCCGCACGGACTCGATCTGGCCGCGGTCGCCGCGGTGCACGGCATCCCGTGCGCCGAGGTCGAGAAGTCCAGCGCGCTGCTCCCTGCGGTGGCTGATGCAACCCGTGCCGGTGGTGTGCGCATGGTGCTCGTCCGCACCGACCGCGCCGACAACGCCACCCGCCACCGAGAAGCGTGGGCCGCCGTCGCGAGCGCGATCGCCTAAGGACAAGCGCGGCGACCGGAGCGAAGCGGAGGGAGCTCGCCGGGAGCAGGCGAGCGTCCTGAAAGGCGGCGCCGGGTGCGGAGCGGCTTTGCCGCTCGGCACCCAGAGACGGAGCCTGCGAAGTCGACCAGCGTGGTGGTTCCCGGCGCCGAGCGAGCGCGACCAAGGAATCAGGGCCGAACGAGGGCGCGGAGCATCGGGTCGAACTTGGCCTCGGTCTCGGCCCACTCCGCGTCCGGGTCGGAGCCGGCGACGATGCCTGCGCCCGCGTGGAGCACGGCGTGCGGGCCGTCGATCGAAGCGCCGCGCAACGCGACCGCCCATTCACCATCGCCCCGTGCGTCGACCCAGCCCACCGGGCCCGCGTACCGGCCACGGCCCTGGGGCTCGAGTCGTGCGATCGCGGCAAGCGCCGTCGTCGTCGGGGAACCAGCCACGGCGGGAGTCGGGTGCAGCGCGCGAGCGAGCGCCAGCGCGTCGGGTGGAGGATCGTGCAGCGTGCCGTGCACCGGGGTGGCGAGGTGGGCGACGTCGGCGAACTCGTCGACCTCCGGCTCCGGCGCGGCCTCCACCCGCGAACAGTGGGATGCGAGGACATCGACGATGGCGTCGACGACGACCCGGTGCTCCCGCGCTTCCTTCGAGGAGCTGCGGAGCCGCTCGAGCGCCCCGTCACCGGCCACCGCCGTTCCGGCCATCGGTCGCGAGACGACGTGGGCGCCGAACCGGGCCACGAGCAGCTCGGGACTCGCGCCGACCATGCTGTCGGCCGCATAGACGAAGCAACCCGGCTGTTGGCTCCGCAGCCGCGCCAACACGCCCTGCACGTCGAATGCTCGATCGGCTTCGACGTGCACAGCGCGAGCGAGCACGACCTTGGCCAGTTCGCCTCGCCCGATCGTTGCGAGCGCGTCGAGCACCGACGCACGCCATGCGGCTCGGGAGGACTGCGCCTGAACGACGAACCGAGATGGCGCGTCGTTGGCCGCGTGCTCGAGCGTGACCGGCGGCCCGACCTCGGTGACCCAGCCACGGCCGTCGCCGGTTCGTCCGACGATCCGGCTCGGGACCACGAGATCGACCGGCGCCGTCGGGTCGAAGCAGAGTGCCCCGATGGCTCGCGGTCCGGCGCCAGGGAGATCGGGATCGTCGTCGTGCTCGATCGCGGCGAGGAACGACACCGCGTCCTCGGCGCGCACGCGGGCCGCGCTGCCCGCGCTGGCGAACTCGGCACCGTCGTGCAGCCACGCCGTCCCTCCGGCACCGAGCGCGTTGAGCACGTCGGCGGGGGCGTTGACCTCACGGGTCACGGCTCGCAAGCCCGACGGTGCCGCGGTGGCCGTGCTCATGCGCGAGTACCCGTCAGCAGCTGGACCGACCCACCGGTCATGGTTGTGCGCTCGACGTCGGTGAACCCGGCCCTGCGGAGCTGCTCGACCAGCTCAGCCGGGTCAGGGAGGTACGCCGTGGAGCGCGGGAGATAGCGGTAGGCCTCGGGGTCTCGTGAGAGCAGTCGCCCGAGCACCGGTACTGCGCCGCGGAACCAGAGCGCGTTCCCGAATCGCATCACCGGGTGCGACGGCACGGCGGCATCGACGGCCGCGAACCGCCCACCGGGTCGAACCGCACGAGCACACGCGGTGAGCACGTCAGCGAGTTCCACGAAGTTCCGCAACGCGAATCCGCACACGACGCCGTCGAATGTGGCTTCGCGAAACGGAAGCGCCTCGGCGTCACCCCGCACGAGGGGCGCCGCCGTGCGCGCCGCTGCGAGCATGCCCTCGGAGAGGTCGATTCCTGTCGCACGATGCTGCGCGTCGGCGAGGTCCTCGCAGAGGTCACCGGTGCCGCAGGCGAGATCCAAGACGTGAGAGCCGCTCGGCAGGGCGAGTGCTCGGATCGCGCGCCGCCGCCACCGACGATCGAGGCCGAGCGAGATGACGCGATTCATGCGGTCGTACCCGGGAGCGACACGGTCGAACATCGCTTCCACGGCGCGCCGCTTCTCGGGACCTTCGGGCAGCGCGCCGTCGGAACCCAGCACGGGTGTGTGCGCGCTCACTTCGCCGCCGTTCCCCAGTCGGGCTCCGCTCGCGCGGCGGCGAGCTCGGCCGGACCACCGATCGACTCGAGGTGCTCGGTGGCGACCTCGAGCAGTACAGAACGAAAATGCTGGGCGACCAGGCTCGTGACCGTGGGGAGCAAAGTGCGGAACGCGTCCACGAGGCGCTGTGCCTTCTCGTCATCCGAGAGGTCAGAGACGCGCAGCGGCTCGCGCACGTGATCATCGAACATCCGCACCGCGTCTTCTGCGATGCCGCGTGTCATGTCGTGGTGGCGGCGTGCAAGCGCGAGAAGGTCGGGGAGCGGGAAGCCTGCTTCGAGCAGCCGGAGGCCCGCGGTCACCAACTCCACGTCGGTGGCCGGGAACAGCTCGACGCCGGCGCGCACCTGCGGCGCGAGGAGGCCCGCACGCGCGACGGCTTCGAGGATCGCTTCCGGTACCTCCGCGCGCGCCGCGAGCTCGCCGAGCGTGAGGCGCTCGACGATCTCGTCGCCGACGGGCTCGCCGCGTTGCGCGCCGGCGACCGCAGCGACGAGAGGCTCGTCTGCCGGGTCGAGCTCACCCTCGAGGAGCCGCCGGATCACCGCGAGCGAGAAGCCGCGCCCCTGAAGCTCGCGGATGCGGGCCAGCCGCGCCACGTGGTCGGCGCCGTAGAAGGCGACCCGGCCGTCGCGTGCGGGCGGAGAGAGGAGGCGGCGCTTCTGGTAGAAGCGGATCGTGTCGACCGAGACCCCCGTCTCTGCCGCCAGATCCTCCACCCGCAGGCCCTCGGTCACCCTGCGATTGTAGGAGCGATTGCTCCCAGCATTCCTGGTCGCGGGGGGGGGGGGGGGGGGGGGGGGGGGCGGG
>JBBECS010000053.1:154923-195161 GCA_040881685.1 Acidimicrobiia bacterium
GCTCGCTCGGCGCCGGGATACCCGGCGCCGCCCTTCGGGTCGCTCGCTTGCTCCCGGCGAGCTCCCCCGCCTTTCGCTCCGGTCGCCGCACGTCCTAGGCGGGATCAGCCCACTTCGGCTGGCGCTTCTCGGCAAACGCGGTGGCGCCTTCGATCGGATCGGGGCTCGAGAACATCTCGCGGGCGAGCTCGTTGGTTCGGGCCCAGCCCTGCTCTTCGGTGAGGTCGGCCGCGTCCTTGACGAGACGGCGACCCAGGCGCACCGCGGTGGGCGAGTTCTCGTTGATGCGCTCCGCGAGGGCGACGGCCTCGTCGACGACTCGGTCGCCGGGGACGACGCGGTTCACGAGGCCGAGCTCGAACGCGCGCGCGGCCGGGATCTGTTCGCCGGTCATCACGATCTCGAGCGCCGTGGCGAGCGCGATGCGCTTCGTGAGTCGGATTGGTCCGCCCGCACCGGCGAGGAGGCCGCGCTTGGTCTCCGGAAGCCCGAACGTGGCGTCTTCCGCGGCGACCACCAGGTCGCACGCGAGCACGAGCTCGAAGCCTCCCGCGAGCGCGGGCCCGTTTACGGCCGCGATCACGGGCTTCGGGAAGTCGCGCTGCACGAGGCCGCCGAAGCCACCCTTGGGGGCGTTGATCTCGAGACCGCGGCCCTGCGCGACCACCTTCAGGTCCGCGCCGGCGCAGAAGATCGGGCCGGTGCCCGTGATCACCACGGTCCATACGTCACGTTCGTGCTCGATGTCGTCGAGCGCGTCCTCAATGGCGAGCGACAGCTCGGGACTCATCGCGTTGCGGGCTTCCGGCCGGTTCAGTCGCAGGATCTCGACTCGCCCCCGCCGTTCACGCTCGAGGATCGTCATGGGGCGAGGCTAGTGAGCGGGGCTATTCGGTCGCGGCGATCGGAGCGGTGTCGGCCCGTGGTGCGATGTCGCCGAGCTCGCGGTCGAACCCGGGATTCATCGCGCGAGTCGCGGCCACCGTGATCGCCAGGATCACCGCGGCTCCAGCCGTGGTCGCTCGAAGTCCGATCTCGTCAGCGAGTGCGCCCTGGATGAGCAGACCCAGCGGGTACAACGTGCCGAGCAGCACCATCAGCGCGCTCATCACCCGACCTCGGAACTCTGGTGATGCCCGTAGCTGCGCGATCGACGTGAAGCTCGACAGGCAGCCGAGGTAGAGGAAACCCACCGCGAAGATCGCCGCGGCGGAAAGGGCGAGCGATGGCGCGAACGCGTAGAGCACCAATGCCACTGGCAGGGCTGTCACCGCGGTCAATACGACGTGGCGATTGCCGAACCGAGCCGCGAGCCCACCCAGCAGCAGCACCATCAGAACCGCACCGACTCCCTGGGTCGTCACGAGCACCGAGGCATCGCGGGCGTGCCCGGTCACGACCTTCGCCATCGGTGCCACGAGACCGATGAAGGGCGCCGCGAGCAGCGAGTTCAATCCCACGTAGACCATGACCGCGCGGATCCCGGGTTCCCGAACGGAGAAGAGGATGCCGTCTTTGATCGCTCGCGGGATCGACTCACCCGCTTTGGGTGTGGGCGCGGGAAGCTTGAGCGGAGCGACGGCCGCGATCACCGCGAGAAAGCTCACCGTGTTGATCGCGAAAGCCCACTCGTAGCCGCCGGCCGCGATCACCGCGCCGGCGAGTGCGGGACCGACCACGCGTCCCAAGTTCCACTGCGCGGCGCCGAGCGCGGCAGCCGCGGTGAGCTCTTCACGCGGGACGAGGTCGGGCATCATCGATTGGTACGACGGGAACCCGAGCGCGCCGGCACAGCCTGACGCGAGCACGATCAGGGTGACTGCCCAGGGCTCGGTCGCGTCGAGCGCGGCGAGCGCGGTGAGCACTCCTGCGAGCGTGGTCTGCACGGCGGTCGTCCCGAGCAGCAGTCGTCGTCGGGGCACTCGATCCGCCAGCGCGCCGCCGAACGGGCCGATGATCGCGTTCGGCACGAAGCCTGCCGCGGCCACGATGGCAGCCCACACGGCCTGATGGGTGACCTCCGTGACGAGGATGCCGACGGCGACCGCCTCCATCCAGGTCCCGATGTTCGAGAAGAACGCGCCGGTCCACAGCCCGGCGAACTGGCGGTGGCGAAGCGGCGCGAACGACCGGGGCAGCGCCACGACGACCGCCGGCGGTTATTCGACGAGATCGGTCGCGGCGGGCCGGAAGAGCGTCGTCGAGAGCAGCAATGCTTCGGGTTCAAACGGGCCGTCCCAGTCCATCGCCTTGAGCTGGGCCAGGCTTCGCCGGCCGGTGAAGCCACGAACGACATCGAAGCGATCGGCGCGCAGTCTCGTGACGGGCTCGCCGGGGCCGACCGTCTTGGTCTCCGTGTCGGTCTCGAAGACCACAGAGCCGTGACCTTCCTGGTCGAGGCGATCGCCGAGCCGATCGGTCCCCCAGTCGAACGCGATGGCGAGCGCGCTGGCATCGCGGCCACCCCGCGTGCGCAGCGCGCCGCGGATGTCCTGCTCGTGCGTGTACGCGTCGGTGATCATCTGTCCGACCACGATCGGCGGGAAGGTACCGATCTGCGGCTCGATCGCTGAGGCGTGCTCGCGCCAGTCGTCGAGGAGGCGCTCGGTCGACCAGCCGCGTCGCGGCTCGACTTGGGCGTTCGTCCACTCTTCACTTCCGACACCGTCGAGGCGTGCGTGCGCGACGTCGTCACAGATTCCCGCGAGATGCGCAACGATGTCTCGCACGCGCCACTCAGGCGTGGCGGGGGCTACCTCGTCGAGCTCGTCGGGGTGAGCGCGCACCAGGTCAGTGACGCGCTCGAGAAGCTCGCGGTAGGCAGACGCGTAGTCCCAGTCGTTCACGATTCGGCCGTCGCGATGCCGATCGGGCACGACAGGCCGGTGCCTCCGAGCCCGAAGTATCCGCCCGGGTTCTTGGCCAGGTACTGCTGGTGGTACGCCTCGGCGTAGTAGAACGACTTGGCCTCGACGATCTCGGTGGTGATGGTCCCGAATCCTTCGCGGTCGAGCACCTCCTGGAACATCTCGCGCGATCGTTCGGCCGTTGCCCGCTGCTCTTCGCTGAACACGTAGATGCCGGAGCGATACTGCGTCCCGACGTCGTTACCTTGGCGCATCCCTTGCGTCGGGTCGTGGCTCTCCCAGAACACGCGCAGCGTGGCCTCGTAGTTGGTGCGCGACGGGTCGAAGACGACCAGCACGGCCTCGTTGTGCCCAGTGCGCCCGCTGCACACCTCTTCATACGACGAGTTGGGGGTGAAGCCTCCCGAGTAGCCGACCGCAGTGGTGTAGACGCCGTCGGCCTCCCAGAACTTGCGTTCCGCGCCCCAGAAGCACCCCATCCCGAACATGGCGGTCTCGAACCCGTCGGGGAACGGCCCGCGAAGCGGCGTGCCGAGCACGAAATGCGCCTCGGGCACCGTCATCTCGTCGCCGCGCCCGGGGAGCGCCTGCTCAGGCGTCGGCATCGACGTCGACCCCATGCTGTCCTCCATTGGTCTACGACGGGTTGAGACGACTCCGTGCGTCGACGGTCGGCAAAGCCGCCGCCGCCTCCTCCTCCTACGTTGTGCTGTGTCCTACGCTACTGGCGTTCGTTGGGGATACGGTCCCCGGATGCCTACGCAACACGGTCTGGTCGGTCCGTTTCCCTCCGGTGTCGACGAAGACGAGTACGACCGCCTCCGTCGCCGGGTCTTGTGGACGATGCCGTCGGGTCTCTACGTGATCGGCTCCACGGACCGCGCCGAGCGGCGCAACGGCATGACGGCCAACTGGGTGACCCAGCTGTCGTTCGACCCCAAGTGGGTGAGTGTGAGCGTCGAGCGCGAGGCGCTCACGCACGAGCTCATCGATGCGAGCGGCTGCTTCTCGGTGTCGCTGATCGATCGTGAGGACCGCGCCATCGTCCGCAAGTTCACGAAGCCCGTGGAGGTGGACCTCCAGGCGAAGACGCTGAACGGGTTCGCCTACGTCGAACGCGTGACGGGTGCCCCGGTCCTCGCGCAGGCGGTCGCGTTCGTGGACTGTGAGGTGCGTGACCGGCTCAGCGCGGGGGACCACACGCTCTTCGCCGGCGAGGTCGTCGACGCCGGATTCCTGAAGGGTGAGGAGACGCCGGTGCTACGCATGGAAGACACCAAGATGAACTACGGCGGCTAGCGGGACATCACGCGAAACGGCGGCCGACCCCTCGGTCGACCGCCGTCGCGGGTACTCGTCGTCTCGCGTTAACTCGTCTTGCCGGTGAGTCGGTCCCAGAGGCTCGGCCCCGTCGATGGCGCGCTGGCCATCGGTGGTGCGGACGGCATCGGGGCGGGCTTCTTGGCGGCGGTCTTCTTGGCGGCGGTCTTCTTGGTGGTGCGCCGCTTGGCCGCCTTGCGCCTGGCCGGCTTGCGCGTCGTCTTCCTCTTGGTCGCGCGCCGCTTGGCCGGCTTCCTGGCAGCAGCCTTCTTCTTGGTGGTGCGCCGCTTCGTCGCCTTGCGCTTTGCAGGTGCCCGCTTCGCAGTCCTGCGCTTCGCGGTGGTCCGTCTCGTCGTCTTGCGGGACGCCGACTTCTTGGTGGTGCGCCGCTTCGTCGCCTTGCGCTTCGCCGGCATCAATGCCCCCTCACTCACGCGCCGAACGGCGCAGACACAAGAAATCCTGCCATGCCGTTCCCCGTGGTAGGTGGATCCTTCACGGTTACGCTCGAGCTCGTGGCCACCGTCCGTGAGCCTGCTGAGGCTGCACCCGCCCCTCCGCGGACCCGTCTCGCGCATCGGTGGCGCGTGGCCTTCGTCACGGGGAACGCGCCAGCAGGCACGCTCGACACGATCACGCGTTGGCTCGTGCTCTCGCGCGCCTCGGTCCTGCCGATGACCATCACCGCGGCACTTGTCGCCGGCCTGCTGGCCTGGTGGAACGCTGACACCGTCGACGTCGGGCTCTGTGCTCTGGCTGGTGTCGGCATCGTGCTCGCGCACGTGGCCAACAACCTCATGAACGACCTCTTCGATCTCCAGGTCGGCACCGACTCCGACGACTACCCGCGTGCCCTCTACGCGCCCCACCCGGTGCTGTCGGGGATGACGACCAGGTCCGGCCTCGCGATTCGGGCGTTGCTGGTGAACCTGATCGACCTGGCGATCCTGGTGGTGCTGGTGGACGAGCGTGGCTGGCCGATCCTCGCGTTCGCGCTCGGCGGCTTCCTCCTCTCCTTTGCTTACACGGCTCCTCCCCTCCGATTGAAGAAGCGTGGGCTCGGCGAGCCGACGGTCTTCGTCGTGTGGGGCCCGCTCATGGTGGGCGGCACGTATTACGCGGCGGTCGGCAACGTGCCCTGGGAGGTCGTGCTCGCGTCCGTGCCGTACGCGCTGCTCTGTACCACCGTCCTCATGGGCAAGCACATCGACAAGATCCCTTGGGACGAGCCCGCCGGCACGCGCACCCTGCCCGTGCTGGTCGGCGAGCGCCGCGCCCGGGCGCTGACCCAAGGCCTGATGGCGGCCTTCTATCCGCTCGTCGGGCTGATCGTGGCGCTCGGCACGATGCCCGTCCTCGCGCTCGGCTGCCTCCTCGGGCTCGTACGCCTCGCTCGGGTGTGGAGGGCGTTCTCTCGACCCAAGCCCGACGCCCCACCGGAGGGGTTCCCCATCTGGCCGCTCTGGTTCGCCGCCTTGGCGTTCGTGCACACGCGTGTCGCGGGGGCGCTGCTCGTCCTCGGTCTGCTCGCCGGCGCCGCAACCGGGGTGTGACGCGGCCCGGCCGGGCATCCGAGGATTGATTTCGCCTGCTCACGGCTATCGTTTGTCCGTGCGTCGAGGGATTTTGATCGTCTCGGCGTCGATGGGCGCCGGGCACAATGGCGCGGCCTACGAGCTCGAGCGACGGCTGACAGAACGGGGTCACGACGTCCACGTCGTCGACTACCTCACGATGCTGCCGTTCGGCATCGGTCGCTGGCTGCGTTGGAGCTACCGCTTCCAGCTCAACCGATTGCCGGCGACCTACGACGCCTCGTATCACATGTTCAGTCGTCGCCTCGGACGCGTGATCCGTCGCCCCCTGGCGCTCGTCGCGACCTGGTTCTCACGACGCGCCATCAAGCGCGCGCTCCGAGACACTCGCCCTGACGCCATCGTCTCGACGTACTGGCTCGCCTCGCTCGTCCTCGGTCTCATGCGCAAGCAGCAGACGCTGCGGGTGCCGGTTGCGAGCTACCTCTGTGACTTCGGTGTGCACCCACTCTGGGTGCACCCTGGTATCGATCTCAACCTCGCGGTCAGCCCCGGTTCGGCCCGAGCAGCCGGCGCGCTCGGTGGACGCGTCAACCGCCCATCGGGGCCGCTCGTCGCCGACCGTTTCCGCGATCGGAACGGCGACCGCGAGGCGATGCGCCAGCAGCTCGGCATTCGTCCCGACGAGCGCGCCATCCTTGTGGTCGCCGGCTCGTGGGGCGTCGGCGAGATGCCGGACACCGTCGATGCGATCACACGATGCGGCGCGCACTACCACCCGATCACCGTGTGCGGGCGTGACGAACGGCTGCGCTCGTCGCTCCTCGAACGCGGCGTCAATGGCACGGTCCTCGGCTGGACCGACGAGATGCCGGCGCTCATGGCCGCGGCCGACGCCACAGTCGAGAACGCCGGTGGGCTCACCGCGATGGAAGCATTCGCGGCCGGACTCCCCGTCATCACCTTCCGACCCATCCCGGGCCACGGGAAAGACAACGCGAGCTGCATGGCCGCGGCCGGTGTGAGTCGCTACGCGCGAGATGAGCACGAGCTGGCCGAGGCCCTGGACCAAGCGACGGCTCCGGGTCTGGAGCGCGACACCTTGGTTGCATCGGGTCAGGCCCTCTTCGCGGGAGATCCCGCCGACGACGCAATCGAGCTCGCCGCCGACACCCCGGCCCACGCCTTGCTCACGCCGTTACGCGTGAGACGGGGTCGACGCAGGGTTGCGTTCGGCGCCGCATCGCTCTGTGGGCTCTACCTCGCGCTCACGGTGGGCGCGCACGGCGTCGCCGCGCTGGGGGTGGGTGTGGCCAAGCCGCCGAAGGGCGTCGCCGACACCGTGTACCTCGGCGTGCGCGTCGACAGCATCGAGCTGCAGAGCTCCGAGGTCGTCACTGCGATCGAGGACGCCGAGGTGACGCTCGTTGTCAGCGGTCGGACGGCTCGGCACGCGGGGCGGACGCTGCAGGAGCTCGCGAGTGCCGGCGTCGACCTTGCCAACGGCGGATGGGGGAAGAGTCGGTTCCTCCGTTGGGACCGTGCGCAGGACGACTGTGACAAGTCGTGGCGGGTGATTGCCGCGACCTCAGGTGAGCGGATGCACGAGTTCGTGCCCGGGCGGTCGATCGATGCGTTCGACCAGCTCTACTGTCGCACTGGCAAGGACAAGCAACGGCTCGTGCGCGTCAACGAGGAGTTCCATCCCGAAGCGGCGCCTCCCGAGCTCGAGGAGCGCAAGATCTACCTCCTCGACGGGCGCCGCCGCGATCCGGCCTTGGTCGCGGTCGCGCTCGCGTGGTTCGTGGCGCGAGCCGAGGCTCAGGGGCTCGAGGTTCGCCCACTCGAGGAGCTGCGCTGAGCGTCGAGGTGGTGGCGTCGGCCTCGGTCGCAGGTCTCGTCGGGGTCGGTGCGCTGCTGCACGCGGGTCCGGGACTTCCTGGCGTGTATCCCCTCGGCATGTACGTCGTACCAGCGCTGCACGGTCGGGGCCGCTCTGGTCACGTCGCGCTCACCTTCGACGACGGTCCGGATCCGGCGTCGACGCCGAAGTTCCTCGCCGAGCTCGACCGCCTCGACTGGCGCGCCACGTTCTTCATGCTGGGCACGATGGCGCGAAAGGCCCCCGGTCTCGTCGCCGAAGTCGTGGCGGCCGGGCACGAGATCGCCGTGCATGGCGACGAACACCGCAACATGCTGCGACGGTCGCCGTGGTCGGCGCGGGCCGACATCCAGCGATGTCGCGACACCCTCGCCGAGCTCGCCGGCCGCGAGCCGGTGTTCTTCCGTCCACCGTTCGGAACGCTCGCCTTCGGTGCGTTCTGGGGGGCGCGGCGCGCCGGCCTGACAACCGTGCTGTGGACGAACTGGGGGCGCGATTGGCGTGACGAATCGTCACCCGAGATCGTCACCGAGGAGCTGCTGGCGCGCGACATCGACGGCGGCACCCTGCTGCTCCACGACTCGGACTGTCAGTCCGACCCCGGATCGTGGCGGAACGCGTTGGGTTCGCTGCCCTTGCTCGCCGAAGCGTTCGCAGCACGCGACCTCACGGTCGGGCCGCTGCGGGACCACGGCCTGCGGGGTTCGCGCATCACGTCCGATGTCTGACACCGCCCTCGCGGTCGGCCTCGCACTTGTCGGCGGCGGTTGCTATGCGACCGCCGCCGTGCTCCAGCAGCGCGTCGCCGTCGAGCAGCCCGTCGAGCTCGCCCTGTCTCCGCGGCTCATCGGCCGACTCGTCAGGCGACCGCTCTGGTTGCTCGGGATCGCGTTCGACATCGCGGCGTACGCGTTCGAAGCCGCTGCGCTCGGCGTGGGCTCGGTCGTGGTGGTGGGACCGGTGCTCGTCAGCAGCCTGCTGTTCGCGATCCCGCTCGCCACCGTGGGGAAGCCAGCGCGCGTGACACGGCGCGACCTGTCAGCCGCCGTCCTCGTCGTGGTCGGGCTCTCGGTGTTCGTGGGGGTCGGCGATCCGCACGGGAGCTCATCGGTTGCCTCCACGACCGCCTGGATCATCGCGGGAGCCGCCATCGCGCTCATCGCGGGGACGGCCGTCGCGTTCGGGCGACGCGCGCGCAAAGCCTCCGAACGGGCGCTGCTGTTCGGCTTGGCGACGGGCACGATCTATGCGCTCACGGCGGTGCTCACGAAGGCGACCGTGGACCTCTTCGACCACGGTGTGGTCGACGCGTTCTCGCACTGGCAACCGTATGTGCTCGTCACGGTGTCGATCGCGGGCCTGGTGCTCAACCAGAGCGCCTTCCAGGCCGGCCACCTCGCGGCATCGCTCCCGGCGATCTCGGTGACGAACCCGGTGCTGAGCGCCATGCTCGGTGTGGCGCTCTTCGATGAACGGTTCGGTGCGTCAGGTGTGCCCGCGGTCGCAGCCACCGTCGTTGCGGTCGTCGTGATGATCGTGGGCACGCTGCGCCTCGCGCGCTCTCCGCTCGTCACGGAGGCGCACGGAGCCAGCGCCGCCGCGCTCCCCGTCGGGTAGGTCTCAGGTCTGGAGGTCGAGCACCGCGTCGGCGACGCGGGAGAGCTCGGCGTGCCAATCGTCGGGCTCGGCCAGGGGCACGAGCACGAGCTTCGTGAAGCCGACCTCGACGTATTCAACGAGACGCTCTCGCAGTGCGGGAAGGCCAACCGGTACGAGATCGGCCGCGTCGATGTCGCCACGAAGTGCCGCGAGGCGGGCGCGCAGCGCGTCGGGGATCTCGTCGTGCGAGTACGTCACCATCGCGCCGAAGTGCTCGGGGTCGATCTCGCGGCCTTCGCGCTCGGCTTCTGCCTCGATCACCGGGCGCCCACCCGCACAGTCCGCTGGTGTGAAGAAGCTCGCGAGCCAGCCGTCACCCAACCGTCCGCATCGTCGCAGCTCGCTCGGCGCGCGGCCCCCGAGCCACACATCGAGCCGACCGTCGGCGGGCTTGGGGTGCACGGTGAGCCCCTCGTAGTGGAACCACTTCCCGTCGTGGTGCAAGTCGTCCTCGGCCCAGAGGCGGCGCAGGAGCGGGAGCACCTCGTCGAAGACGGGCGCTCGGTCTTCCCGCGCGACACCGAACGCCTGGTGCTCGGCGGCGATCGGATTCCCCAACCCGAAGGCGGGGAGCGCGCGCCCACCCGAGAGGCGGTCGAGGCTGGCCCACTCCTTCGCGAGCAGGGCGGGGTTGCGGCCGGGGAGCACCTGGACGCTGGTGCCGAGCTTGAGCTTCTCGGTTCGCCCGGCCGCGAAGGCGAGTCCGACGACCGGGTCGGGCGCATCACCCGCGACGCGTTCGGAAAGCCACAACGAGTCGAACCCGTTGCCTTCGAGGGCGTCCACGAGCTGACCGAAGCGCCCTTCATCACGGAGCCCCGCGACGCCCAGGCCGAACCCGATGCGCGTCTTCACCCCATCACGCCTTGCGGTACGCCTCGTGCTTGCGGAGCTCGCGGCGGGCGATCTGCATCTTGTGCACCTCGTCGGGGCCGTCGACGAAATGCAACGTGCGGGCGTACGTGTACATCTGCGCGAGCGGCCAGTCGTCGGACAAGCCCGCACCGCCGAACACCTGGATCGCCCGGTCGACGACCGTCGTGGCCATGCGTGCGGCGACCACCTTGATCGCCGCGATCTCGAAACGAGCACCCTTGTTGCCGACCGTGTCCATGAGCCAGGCGGCCTTCATCGTGAGCAGCCGGGCCTGCTCGATGGCGATGCGACTCTCGGCGATGTTGTCCTGCACGACGCCCTGGTCGGCGAGGGGCTTGCCGAACGCGACGCGCTGCTGAGCCCGCTGGCACATGAGCTCGAGCGCGCGTTCGGCGACTCCCACGGCGCGCATGCAGTGATGGATGCGCCCAGGCCCCAGGCGCGCCTGCGCGATCGCGAAGCCGCCACCTTCTTCACCGAGGAGATACTCGGCCGGCACGCGCACGTTCTCGAAAAGCGTCTCGCAGTGTCCGCCACCGCCGTCGTGGCTCAGCACCGGCAGCGTGCGCACGACCCGGAAGCCGGGGGCGTCGAACGGCACGATCACCATCGAATGGCGGTGGTACGGGTCGGCGTCGGGATCGGACACGCCCATGACCACCGCGACGCGACAGCGCGGTGATGCCGCACCGCTCGTCCACCACTTGTGCGCGTTTACCACGTAGTGGTCGCCGTCGCGTTCGATCCGGCTCGAGATGTTCGTGGCGTCGCTGCTCGCTACCCACGGCTCGGTCATGGCGAAGCAGGAGCGGATCTCGCCGTCGAGCAGCGGTTGGAGGAACTGATCCTGCACGAGTGGCGTGCCGAAGTGCGCCAGCACCTCCATGTTGCCCGTGTCGGGCGCTGAGCAGTTCGTCGCCTCGGCCGCCAACGGGCTCGCGCCCATGAGCTCGCACAGCGGCGCGTACTCGAGGTTCGTGAGGCCGGCTCCGTGGCGCTCGTCGGGGAGAAAGAGGTTCCACAGGCCGCGTGAGCGCGCCGCGGTCTTCAGCTCCTCCATCACCGGCGGATGGAAGTGAGGATCGCCGGACTCCTCGACCTCACGTTGATACACCGGCGTCGCGGGGTCCACGACGGTGGCGATGAAGTCACTCAAGTGCTCGCGCATCTGCTCACAGCGCGCGCTCAACGCGAAGTCCACGATCCGCACCCTACATTTCGCTCTGTGCGGGTGCTGTTGGTCGGTGTCGGTTGGTCAATCGGGTGGTGGCTCTGTTGGCGGGTCTCCCGAGTGCGGCTCTTGAACGACTTCGTACCCGCACCCGCAATTTCCGTCGTCATTCCTGCGCGCGACGAGGAGCGAATGCTCCCCGTGATTCTCGACCGATTGGCGGAGCAGACGATGCCCGCCGCTGAGGTGATCGTGGTGGACGATGAATCACACGACGCGACGGCCGCGGTTGCTCGCGCGCGAGGCGCGCAGGTCATCGCCGGCCAGCCACTCCCTCCAGGATGGGTTGGAAAGCCATGGGCGCTCGCACAAGGCGTCAGGGCAGCGCACGAAGAGGTCGTGGTCCTGCTCGACGCTGACGTGGCTCCGTCCCCGCAGTTCCTCGCGCGGATGGGAGTGCTGTTTCCGCGCGTCGGTGGGCTCGTGTCGGTGCAGCCGTACCACCGGGTCCGACGATGGTGGGAGCACGCGTCCGCGTTCTTCAACCTCGTCGCGGTGATGGGCACGGGGATCGCGTCGCCGCTGCGGACCCGGTGGCGGCCGGTGCTGGCGTTCGGTCCCGTGATGATGTGCCGGCGCGACGCATTCCTCACGCATGTCGAACACCCCGAGGTTCTCGGCGCGGTGCTCGACGACGTCGCGTTGGCCCGACGGTTCGCGGCCGCGGGCGACCCGATCACGCTTCACGGTGGTGTGGGCGTCGTCGACTTCCGCATGTATGACCGGCCGCGCGATCTCGTGGAGGGGTGGACGAAGAACGTGGCGGCAGGGGCACGAGCCACGCCCGTCCTACGGGCAATGTTGTTCGGCGTGTGGATCACTGCAGGCCTGGGGATCTGGGTGGGCGACGACGGCTCGTGGTTCGTGCTCGTGGCGTACGTGGCGTTCGTGGTCCAGATCTTCGTCATGCTGCGTCAGATCGGCAGCTTCGGCCCGCTCACTGCGCTCGCGTATCCGCTGCTCGCGCTGGCATTCGTCCTGCTCTTCGGCGCCTCCATCGTGCTGACGGTGCTCGGTCGGGTGCGCTGGAAGGGCCGCACGATCCGACTGCGCGGCTCGTAGGAATGGCGTCGTCGCGCAACGTTGCGCTCGCGCTCGGGGGAGCGGTGACGTGGGCTCTCTGGAGCACCTTGTGTGGCTATGTCGCGCATCGGATCCCGGCGCGCCGGCTCGACCACGACGGATGGCTCCTGCGTCTCCGCACGCCCGAGCATGCTGGGCGGGTTTACGACCACTGGTTGCGGATCAAGCGCTGGAAGGACCTGTTGCCCGAGGCTGGCGCGCTGTTTCGTGGCGGCTTTGCCAAGCGCACAGTTCGCCACGATCGCGCGTACCTCGAGCAATTCCTCGTGGAGACGCGGCGCGCCGAGCTGGCGCATTGGCCGATCCTCGCGCTCGGGCCGACCTTCTACGTGTGGATGCCGTGGTGGCTCGCGACCGCGATGCTCGCCTATGCGATCGCGGCCAACGTGCCGTGCATCCTCGTGCAGCGCTACAACCGCGCTCGTCTGGTGCGCATTCTGCAGGACGCGTGATTGGTCAGCACGCGCAGTCCACGCTGCCCTTCGCCGTGTAGGGAAGCGTGTCAGCAACGCTGCGGATCCCACCCTCTGGGACCTTGACACTCCAACTACGGCCGCCACCACGCGAGTTGTATGCCGTCACCCGATCACCCTCGGCCACGAGGACGAGTCCTGTCGTGCCGAGGTGAAGGGCCTGAACTCGACCATCGGTCGACCACGCCTGCATGCGCCGTCCCGTCACCCGACTCAACTCGACGACCGATCGCTCGCTCGAGACATAGACCCCGCTGGGCGTCGCCACTGCCACGATCCGTTCGCCCGTGGTCGGAACCCCGCGGAACGGCTTGGTTCGCAGCACCTTCAGCTCGGTTGCGTCCACGTCGACCATCGTGCGCGCGGCGCCGTCCACCACGATGACCTGTCCACCCTGCGGTGTGGTGGTGATCGCCACGGCGGCGGGGTCGGTACCGAAGCCTTCGGGGAGGTCGACGCAGTTGGCGAACTGCTGATCGAGGTTCAGCACGTGCACGAATGCCTCGCCGTCGGGCTTCTTGTAGAACGTGTAGACCTTCGTTCCATCGGGCGCGACGACCTGCGTGTACGCGATGCCGCGCATGTCACCTTGCAGCTCCTTCTCGTTCGTGAACACGTAACCCAGCTCTCCGGTGGATAGGTCGAGACGGCTCACCCGGTACCGATCGGGGTGCAGAGCCGGCGCGTAGCGGATGACGAAGAGCGCCGCGTTGTCGTTCGAGAACGCCTCCGGCTCCACGTTGGCATCGAGATCGATCGACCGCGGGGCCGAGCCGTCGAGATGCGTGAGGACGATCCTGGTCTCGTCCCGGCTCGCCGGTCGGTACAGGCCATTGCCGCCGTAGCGCCCTGGCTCGCGGGGCATCAACGCGACGAGATCGCCGTGCAGGGACACCGCGCGCACGCTGAGCTCCTCATCGAAACGCTGCGTTCGCAGGATCTCTCCGGTCACGGGGTCGACCGCCTCCACCACGGTCGAACCGTTGCCCGCCGCGCGGGCGCGCAGGATCTGGGACCAGTCACCGGACGGCAACGCGTCGCGCGCTGACAGCATCGTGTCGCCTGTCGTCGAGTCGACCACCGCAATCCCGTTGCGGGTGCCGAGGTACAGCAGCTCGCCGTCACCTGCGTGCCGCGGAACGGCCGTACCCACCGACAGCGCCAGTGCGCTGACTCCGATCGTGCTCATGAGCGTGCCGAGCGGACGTCGCATGGCTCCCCCTCGTCGTGGTCCACCTCCACGACGCACGGGAGCGCTGCTGCGTTGCCTCTACTCGGGGAGCTTGACCTGGAAGACGGCTCCATGAGACGTGATGAACACGGCGCGGTTGGAGAGGAGCGCGACGGCTGCATCGCTCAGGTTGCCGAGCCGCACGGTCCGCGTGACCGCGAGGGCATTGCCGTCCACCTCGACCCTGAGGAGCGCGAGCTTGCTGTTGAGCAAGCCGGTGACCCATGCGATCCCGTCGAACGCGACGATGTCGGCGGCAACGAAGCCGTCGGGCAGGTCGAGATGATCGAACGGTGGCGCGGGATTGAACGCGTCCGACCGCTCGACTGCCGAGCGACCGTCGGGCGTGCGCGCGAGCCACCAAGCGTCGACGCCATCCACCGTGCCGCTGACGAACTCCGAGATCCGGCCGCTGTCGTCGAGGGCGAACGAGATCGCGTTGTCGCCCGACGGGTCGAGGCGCTTCCACTCGAGCCCGTCGGACACGTAGACACCCTTGCCAGCGTCGACGACCTCTCGGCGGTCGGTCAGGGTCGAGAGTGTGATCTTCGCGGCGAACGCGCCGGTATCGAGATCGAATCGCAGCACGCCGTCACGCACCGGGACCCACACGCCACCTCCGCTCGACACGATGCGGCCGACCGGCTGCTCGCCAGGTGGGACCGGGTTGGACTTGACCGACTCGTCGGGTCCGATCCGCTTGATGCGGAACTCCGGATCGTCGGGTCCGATCACGGTCTTGTCGTGCGTGAGCGCCCAGCGCGCGCCCTCCCCGTCGGCGAGCGACAGCACCTCTCCCTCGAGATCGATACGGTCGATCACCTTGCCATCGCGGTCGATGCGCACGATGCGTGAGGGTGGGAACGTGTACGTCGCGCCGTCACGGTTGTACGCGGCCATCGCGATCGTGCCGGCGCTGCTCGGGAGCAACGGACCGCGCACATAGCCCTCGTCCGGCTCGAGCCGGACCCGACCGACGTCGGCCCGCCGGATGCTCTGCCCGTCGATTACCCGAGCCTTGGGCACCGAACCGGGTGCGAGCGGGACCGCGACCTGCTGCTCGGCCACCCGTTCGTCGAGGACGACGAGGCCGGCCACGACCATGCCCGCGAACACCACAGCCACCAGAGCGCCGCGCTCGATGCGGTGGATCGTCTGGCGGCGCGCGACCTTCGCGTGAACGCGCCCGAGAACGTCTTCGGTCGATGGTTCGTGCGCCGCATCGCGGAACGCGGAATGCAGGCGGTCGTCATCCACCGGCATGGTGATCCTCCCGCTCGTCGTCGATGTCGTCGCGCAGCGCCTCGGCGAGCCCTTGCCGAGCGCGGAACAGCTGGGCCTTCACCGTGCCCTCACCGATGCCGAGCCAGGCGGCGATCGCCGCCACGTCGAGCCCGAGGTAGTACCGAAGCGCAGTGACTTCGCGTTGGCGGCGGGGGAGCGCACGCAGTGCCTCGCGGACGGCAAGGGCGTCGCCGCTCGCGCTCGGCGCATCGGGCAGGTCGCGCTGGAGCGGAGCCAGGCGGGTGTGCGCCTTGCGTTCCGATCGCCATCGACGCATCTGGCTCCGTGCGAGGTTGAGTGCAACCGTCGTCACCCACGCGGCGAGTCGGTCGATCGCCTCACCGCGAGCCTCTCGTTCCCATGCACGCGCCATCGCCTCCTGTACCGCGTCCTCTGCGGTCGCCAGACTCCCGCACACGAACTCCACCGTCGCCACGACCTGGCGGTACTCGTCCGCCACGAAGCTCTGGAGCCGCGCGTCCATTCCCGAGGTCAACGACGCCCCCCGGGCGACTCGGGGCGCGCGTGGAGACGCGTTGTGCACGAACGCCGTGGCGGCCACCGGGGACTCCTGGGTCACGCGACTCGCCCCTCCGACGCATCAGGGGGGCGGAGGGTTGCCTCCCACGTGCCGATCCACCGTAGTTGGGGGCTTCCTCCGGGCGAGGGTCGTCCCGTCGGCACTCACCCTCGTGACGACGTGGCCTCGAGGATCTCGGGCGTCGGCGGATCGCCGAGCCGCGGCATCGAGGCGCGCAGCTGCTCGTCGGCATCCGATCGATCGCCGGGCGTGAACCCTCGGGTCGTACAGCAGACCTCGGCCGCGATGCCGTTCGGGTCGTCGATGTAGATGGAGGTGCACCAGCCGTGGTCGATGCGAAGCACGTCGTATCCGTGGTCTCGCCACCGCGACTGCGCCGTGTCGAGCGCGCCCAGGTCGGCCGCCGCGAACGCGACGTGGTTCGTCCATGACGGCAGGCCGAGGCCGCGGCTGATCGACGCGTCGAATCCGTCAGGGATCGCCGGGTCGTCGTGCACGTCCCACACTGCGAGGCACTCGCCGCCACCGGTGTCGTAGAAGCAGTGGCGTGCCCAGCCGCCTTCCGGTGCGGGCGCGGCCTCCACCTTGGCCAGCTCGAAGCCCATGACCTCGGTGTAGAAGGCGTGCGTCGCAGCCAGGTCCCGTGTCGTGATCGCGACGTGGTGGAACGCCATGAGCAGCTCCTCTCGACGTTGGTCGGCGCCCCTATTCGCAGCCCGCCGCCCAAGGGATCATCGGGAGGCGCGTGAGTCGCGTTTGGCCTCGATGACTGCGACGTAGACGACGAGTCGGCCGAACACGAGCAGCCAGAGCAGCAGCGCGAAGACCGTCCCCAGGGCGCCGTAGAGCTCCGACGAGCTGGAGACGTAGCGCGGCACGACGTACGCGCCCATCACCTTGAGCACCTCGAGTGCCACGGCACCGATCAGCGCCGGTACGAGCAGCTGTCGCACGCGCGCCCGGCGGTTCGGGAGGATCCACGCGGTCCAGAGCCACACCGCCGTGTTCCCGCCGATCGTCACGGCGACGACGAGCGGCGCGAACGCTCCGGGGAGCAGGTCCCAGAGCGCGGTGGCCCAGCCCGCGGCGGTCAGGAGCACCGCCGCGCCGAGCAGCCAGAGCAGAGCGACGCCGCGCTCGCGCACGCCGCGAGCCGTGACGCCCAACGCCGCGTTGAATGCCGCGGCGATCGTGAGCGCGAAGCTCGTGCCGAGCCACACGATGCCCACGACGCCCAGCACGGTTGTCAGCCGCCGGCTGTCGCGAGCGGCGTCGACGGCGTCGTCCACGATCCGGGCTGCGTCACCCGTGAGACCGAGGTCGTTCGTCACGTCCCGGGCGAGGTGCTCGTTGCCAACCGACAGGAAGCCGAGCACCGCGACCGCAAGCACCAGGAGCGCGAAGAGAGCGAGGAACCCGTAGAGCGCGATGCCGCCGGCGAGCGCTTGCCCGCCGATCTGCGAGTACCTGCGTTGCACGTCGCGCGCCCACTCGAAGACGCCGCGCATCAGATCAGCACATCATCGTCTGGACGACGAACGAGCCCGAGGATGTGCTCGTATTGCCCTTTGCGTCGGTGGCAGTCACCGTCCAGGAGTAGGTGCCAAGACCGTTGAAGCTGATGGACGCGAAGTAGTTGCTCCCGCCCCCCGGGTTCATCGCCTGGAACGCCGGCGATGTCATCGCTGGGCCGCTGGCGCTCAGCGTGACCGACGCAATGCCAGACGGATCAGTCGTCGTCGCGGCGATGCTGTTGCTGCCGGGGAAGTTGTTGAAGCACGCGGCCGCCTGTGACACCGCCAGGGACGGGCCCGCGAAGTCGGGCGGTGGCGGCTTCGCCGGTGCGACCACGGGCGTGGTCGTGGTCGGCGGGAGTGTGGTCGTGGTGACCGGCGCAGAAGAGGTCGTTGTCACCGGGTCGCGCCGCTCGGACGCCACCTCGGGTTCGCCGCCCCCGCCCCGACCGAGCGCATCCCCGATCACCACGCCGACCACCACGAGGCCGACCGCGGCCGCGACCATCAACGGGCGCCGGCGCCGGTCGGGGAAGAGTGGCGGAGGGAAGCCCTGGCGCGCCGAGGCTCGGCGCCACCCTCCAACCGGACGGACGTTGGCGATGTTCTGCACGCGGTCGAGCGTGAGCTTGCGCAGCGCGAGCGGAGCGGGGACGAGCGGCACGGCGGCGAGGAACGCCAACGGGCTGAGGAACTTCTTGCGACCTTCCGAGCACGTCTCGCAGTCGTCGACGTGGCGCGCTACTCGCTTCCGCCACAGCGGGGAGTACGTGCCGTCCCAGTCCTTGAGCACCTCTTGGAGCACCTCGCAGTCGTCGCGGCCCAGCCGCGCCACCAGCAACGCTCCCAAGGATCGCTCCACCTGGTCGCGCAGCCGGCTCATCAAGACGTACGCGTGGTCCGCGGTCGTGCCGATCGCGTCGGCGAGCTCTTGGCCGTCGAGCCCCTGGCGCAGGTGCAGGTCGAGCAGCACACGGTCGCGCTCCGAGAGTCCTGCAGCCGCGTCCCACACGATGGCGCCCGCGTCTCTCCCGCTCACGACGTCTTCCGGGCTCGACTCGTCGATGGCGACGTCCACGCCGGCGTCCTCGGTCGGTGTTGCCCGACCGCGGGCCTTCGCGCGCCGCAAAGATTCGTGACGCGCGATTGCGAACAGCCACGGGCGCAGCTTCTCGGGATCGCGGAGCTGCCCGAGGCGCTGCGCGGCGAGCACGAACGTGTCCTGCATCGCGTCGGCCGCCTCGTGCCGGTCGCGCAGCACCGAATGGCAGAAGTCGTGGAGGCGGTCGGCGTAGCGGTCGTAGATCGCCGCGAACGCAGCCTGGTCGCCGGACCGGGTGGCCGTGACCAGCTCGGCGTCGCCTTGCACGCCGGAAGCGGGCATTGGCGGAGGTTACCGGGGGCCTCCGGCCGCGACTGACCAGGGCGGTCCGTGGATCGCATGCTGATGAGAGGCACGCGGGGGCCGTGATCTTGCGGAAAACTCGGCCGTATGACGACCACGGCCTACGTGCTCCTCGGTGTGGCGGTGCTCGCGGCCGTCGCGGACTGGCTCGCCGTGCTCCGGGTTCACCAGCCGCTCGAGTACGTGTGCAAGCCCTTGGCGACGGCGGCCCTCGTGGCGGTGGCTGCCACGCTCGATCCGGGCTCCTCCGACCAGCGCCTCGCCTTCGTGGTGGCGCTCGTGCTGTCGCTGGCCGGCGATGTGGCGCTCATGATGCCGAGCGATCGCTTCGTCATCGGCCTGGGTTCGTTCCTACTCGCGCATGTCGCCTACATCGTGGGCTTCGCGATCATCGGAGCTGGCGCGGGGGACTACGCGATCGGCATCGCGGCTGTCGCGGTCCCGATCGTGCTGCTCGCGACCAGATACGTCCGAGCCCTCGAGCGCGCCGGGCGAGGAGAGCTGCTCGGTCCGGTGATCCTGTACATCGCTGCCATCGGTGCGATGGTCGCCAGCGCGATCGCAGCTGGCAACGCATTGGCGATCGCGGGGGCCACACTGTTCTTCGTATCTGATGCGCTGATCGCCGAGACGCGCTTCGTGGGCCCGCGCCGCTGGGGCCCGCTCGTGATCATCGTCACCTACCACCTCGCCCAAGTGGCGTTGGTGCTCTCGCTCCTGCCCTGAGGCAAACGCCCGTGGCGCAGGTACCCTGCGCCACAGTGAGCCGGGGCCCAAGCGGCCCGGCGGCGTAGCCGCCGAGAGCGGGATGCTGACCTGCGCAACGAAGGAGTCGCTTGATGCGACGTTCGATCGACGACGCCACCGACGATCACCCGGCGAACCAGGGCGACCGGCCGCCGGCGTCGTGGGCGGTCGCGGTCTCCGACGACTGCGAAACGTGTGGCGACGCCGCGCTGCGCGTCGTGCTGACGCTCGAGGAGGTGGGTCGCTCGGGCTACGGCCTGGTCGCGCACCTTGCACCGGCGACGGCCCGCCGGCTGCGCGTCGCGCTTGCCGCCGCGCTCCGAGAGATCGGCGAGGACCCTGGCTAGAGGAGCAACGTCGCCGGCGCGCGGGCGGCTGAGCCCCGATGGCCGGCGATCTGGTCGATCGACACGATCGCGATGCGGTGACGCTCCGCGAACGCGAACAGGTACTCACCGCTCGCCGCGTCACCGTCGTCGTCCAGCACCTCGCACGTGACCGCGACCGGTGGCAATCCCGCGAGCAGGGCGAGGTCGACGGCGGCCTCGGTGTGCCCGCGGCGCTCGAGCGTGCCGCCCGGTGCGGCGCGCAGGGGGAACACGTGACCGGGGCACTTGAACTCGCTGCGCTGGGTATCGCGATCGACGACGCGGCGGATCGTGAGCGCTCGGTCGGCGGCGCTGATCCCGCTGCCGGTCTCGATGTGGTCGATCGGCACGGTGAACGGCGTGTCGCATCCCGCGTGCTCGGGTGCCACCATCGGCGCGAGACCCAGTGCGTCGATCACCTCGGGTGCCGCCGGCATGCAGATCAACCCGCGTGCCCAACGAAGCATGAAGTTCAGCGCGTCCGCCGTCACCCAGCTCGCCGCCATCTGGAGATCGCCCTCGTTCTCGCGATCCTCGTCGTCGACGACGAGGATCATCTCGCCGCGTCGGATCCGCTTCAGTGCCTCATCGATGTTGGCGAACTGCATGTGGTTGTCCTTCTTCTTGGTTACATTCACTCGACGCCCGGATACCGGACGCAGCCCTTCGGGTCGTTCATCGTTCCCGCGAGCGCGCTGCGCGCGCCGCCTTTCTTGGCAAGTTGACGACCATGCGGCAGCCATGCGGCTCGCGCCGTTCGGGGTGGATGTCGCCGCCGTGCAGGTCGACGATCCAGCGGGCGATCGCGAGACCGAGCCCCGCGCCGCCGTTCATGGATGACCGCGCCGCATCGGCCCGGTAGAAGCGCTCGAACACCCGCGTGCGCTCGGTGTCGGGGATGCCCGGGCCCTCGTCCAACACCTCGATCGTGACGCCGTGGTCGCTGCGGTGGGCCCGCACCTCCACCACACCGCCACTTGGCGTGAAGCGCACCGCGTTTTCGAGCAGGTTCGCCACGACCTGATGCACGCGCTCGGGATCGCCGTCGGCCGTGAGGTCGTTGGGCTCGACCGACACTGCGACGTCGACCTTCGGCTCGTTGAGCTGCTGTTCGCGGACCGCGTGCTCGAGCAGGGGCTCGACGCGAAACTCCTCGCGCGCGAGTGGCACGACACCGGCTTCGAGGCGCGACAGATCGAGGAGCTGCTGTACGAGGCGGCCGAGGCGCTCCACCTGGGCGAGCATCGTGCGGAACGTCTCGGGCTCGGCCGTAGCCACGCCGTCGACGAGGTTCTCGAGCGCCACCTGCAGCGCGGTGATCGGGGTGCGGAGCTCATGTGACACGTTCGCCACGAGATCGCGTCGCACATGATCCGTCTCGGCGAGTTCGGCCACCATCTCGTTGAAGGCCTTGGCGAGCGTCCCGACCTCGTCGTGCGAGGTGGTCGTCACCCGGCGTGAGTAGTCGCCGCGGGCCATCGCGTCGGCCGCGGCCGCCATCTCCCGCAACGGCCGGGTCATGCCTCGGGAGAGGAACCACACGAAGGCCATCGCGACCAGGGCTGCAAGCACGCCGCTGATGGACGGCCACAGCCCGATCGTGACGCCGATCCAGAACACGAAGACGGTCACCGCGACCGCTGCGGCGATCACGAACCCGAGTTTGAGCTTGATGGACGGGAGCAGGTCGAGTGGGTGACGCATGTCGATCTTGCGCAACTGCTCTACGTCGAGCGGGAGGCGGCGGTTCATTCGGCGTCTCCCGCGGCGTATCCAACCCCGTGCACCGTGCGGACGATCTCGGACCCGAGCTTGCGCCGCAGGGCACGCACATGGGAATCGACCGTGCGAGCACCGCATCCGTCGCGGTAACCCCAGACCTCGCCGAGGAGCTGGTCGCGTGTGAGCACGCGCCCCGGCCGCTTCGCGAAGAACGCGAGCAGGTCGAACTCCGTGGGTGTGAGATGGATGTCGTCGCTGTCGCGCGTCACCTTGCGCGTCTCCAGGTCGAGCTCGACGTTCCGAAGCTGGAGGGTCGAGGCATCAGCCCGATCAGGCGCGCGGTCGACCCGGCGCAAGAGCGCATGCACGCGAGCCGTCAGCTCTCGTGCGCTGAACGGCTTGGTGATGTAGTCATCGGCGCCGACGGCGAGACCTACGACGAGATCGGTCTCGGAGTCGCGCGCCGTGAGCATGAGAACGGGGACGGGACGCTCACGCTGGATCTGCTTGCAGACCTCCAGCCCGTCGAGGCCGGGGAGCATGAGGTCGAGCACGACCAGATCGGGACGCAGCCGGGCGCAGGCTTCGACGCCGCCGGGCCCGTCGCCGACGACTTCGACCGCGTAGCCCTCGCTGCGCAAGCGTGCCGCGACGGCTTCGGCGATCGTGGCTTCGTCCTCGATGACGAGGATGGTTCGTGTCTGCGTGGGCGTGGGGGTCGCCGGCATCAGCGTCGCAAGCACGAGGCCCATCGTACGGAGCCGATGTGGGGGAGTCCTGCCGAAGATGTGCGGATTGTGTGCAGGATAGAAGAGTTGTCTCAGGTTCCGAGACTCACCACACCGTCCGGATCGACCGCGAGGCGCACAGCGTCGCCAGGGGAAGGTGGTGCGTCGTCGCGGATCGTCAGCGCGAGCCTGTCGTCGCCGTCATCGAGCTGCACCTCGACGCGGAAGTGATCGCGGCGGAACGTGCGCGCGACCACGATGCCCGAGAGCTCACCGTCGGACGAGACCCGCAACGCATCCGGGCGGATCGCAATGCGGGCTCCGTCGGGTGCGCGCGTGACGTTCCAACCGAGGAAGTCGGCGACGAACCCTGACGCGGGGTTCCGCCACACCTCGACCGGCGTCCCGATCTGGTCGATTCGCCCGGCGTACATGATCGCAACCCGGTCGCCGAGCGCGAAGGCCTCGTCCTGGTCGTGGGTCACGAGCAGCACCGCGAGGCCGAGACGATCGAACAGCTCCCGCAGCTCACCAGCCAGGTCGTCGCGCAGCGCAGCGTCCAACGCGCCGAGGGGTTCGTCGAGCATCAAGAGACTCGGTTCCGGTGCGAGCGCCCGAGCCAAGGCGACGCGCTGCTGCTCGCCACCCGAGAGATCTCGGATGCTTCGGTGCTCGAAGCCTTCGAGTCCGACGAGTGCGAGCACTTCTCCAGCCCGAGCGGTTGCTTGGTCACGGGGGACGTCTCGCATGCGCAATCCGAACGCAACGTTGCGCAGGACGTCGCGGTGCGGGAAGAGCGCGTGATCTTGGAACATCAGGCCGAGGCCACGTCGGTGGGGCGGGGCGTCTGCGAGGTCCACTCCGTCTCGCGCGATGACGCCGGCATCGGGGCGCTCCAAGCCCGCGATCGCCCGCAACAGGGTGGACTTCCCACTCCCGCTGGGACCGAGCACGCACACGACCTCGTGGTCGCCGACGGTGAGGTCGAGCCCGTCGACGGCGACCGTGGTGCCGTACCGCACCGTGAGACCGCGGATCTCGAGCATCAGAACGCCCCAAGCTCGCGGGTGCGGAATCGCTCGATTGCGAGCACGGAGACGAGCGTCAGGAGCATCAGGATCGTGCTGGCGGCCATGGCCGCACCGAAGTTCTGCGCGCCGGGCTGGCCGAGAAGCCTGAACACGACGACCGGAAGCGTCGGGCGGTCCGGGCGCGCGATGAAGGCCGTCGCGCCGAACTCCCCGAGCGAGATCGCGAAGGCGAACCCTGCGGCGACAAGAAGCCCGCGGGCCGCGATCGGCAGGTCCACCTCCCGCCAGACGGCGCGCGGTGACGCGCCGAGCACCGCGGCTGCCTCGCGCAGTCGTGGCTCGATCGAACGGAGTACCGGCACCGCGACGTACACCACCACTGCGACGGCCACCAGCGCGTGGGCGATCGGCACGAGGACCCATGAGCCGCGCAGATCGAGCGGCTGCTCGTCGAGGGCGATGAGGAAGCCGAAGCCCACGGTGACCGCCGACACTCCGAGCGGCAGCGCCAACACGAGATTCAGCGCCGCGCCACGTCGGGAGCGCGCGATGGCGAACGCGGCAGTGCCGCCGACGAGCAACGCGATCGCGGTTGCACCGAGCGCGTACAGCACTGAGTTGCCGATCGCCTCCGCCGGCGGCACGAAGAGCACGCTGTTCGCGTGCAGCTCGCCGAGCGCTCGGTAGAAGCCGAAGCCGAATCCGTCGGCAGTGTCGAACGACCGCGCCACGAGCACCGCAATGGGTGTACCGAGCAGGAGCCCCGTCGTGGTGAGCACTCCGGTCAGCAGTGCTCGCTCGCCGGCCGCGCGTGGGAGACGCACAGATTCGGGCGCGGACACGAGGGACAGCGGCACCGTCCGTCGGCCCAGCGATCCGGTCATGACCAGCAATGCGACGACGGCGATGAGCTGCACGATCGACAGTGCCGCCGCGGTGCGCAGATCGAGCACTTGTGTGGTTTGGCGGTAGATCTCGGTCTCGAGTGTGGCTCGCGACGGTCCGCCGAGGATCAGGATGATCCCGAACGACGTGAACGAGAACAGGAACACGATCGAGGTTGCCGCCAGGATTGCCGGCCGCAACGCGGGGAGCGTGACCGAAACGAGGGCGCGAAGTCGGGTCGCACCCAGGACCCGCGCGGCGTCCTCTTGCCGCGGGTCGAGATGCGACCAGAGCCCGCCCACGACATAGACGACGACCGCGTAGTTGAAGAACGCGTGCGCGAGCAGGATCGCCGCGATGGACGGCTCGAAACCCAACGCTCGGAACGCAGAGGCGACCACCACCGTCGGCAGCACGAACGGCACGATCATGAGGCCGCGCACCAGCGCGCGCCCTCGGAACCGGTAGCGCGCCACCACGAAGGCCGCGGGGAGCGCGACCACCAGCGTGAGCGCCGTCGATGCCGCGGCCTGCCAGACGGTGAACCACATGATGTGGCGCATGCCGGAGTCGCTGAACACGTGGCCCACCGGAGAGAAATCGAGGCCTCCGTCTGGCCACAGCCCGCGCCCGAGGATCGTGACAACGGGGTACACGAAGAAGACGCCCATGAAGGCGATCGGAACCGCCCATGCCGCTCCTCGCCTCAACGGAGCACGATTTCGGTCCACTGCCGAATCCACGTGTCGCGGTTCCGTTCGATGTCCTCCGGCGGGATCGAGAGTGCTGGCCGTTCGGGGAGCCCTGCGTACTCCACGAACGCCGGCGGGAGCGCAGCGTCGCCGCGCACCGGGAACACGTACATCTGCTCCGGCATGTCCTCCTGGAAGCGCTTCGACAGCATGAAGTCGACGAGCTGTCGAGCCGCACCGCGGCGCTCGGTTCCCTTCAACACGCCGGCGAACTCGATCTGCTGGAAGCACGTCGACGCGACGCTGCCGGCGCGCGCGGGTCCGCCGTCCTCGGGAATGGTCGCCGGTGGGCTGGATGCGTACGACACGACGACTGGGCGGTCTCCGCTGTCGCTCGCGGCGGTGAAGTGCTCGTACCACGCTTGCTCCCAGCCGTCGACGACCAGAACATCGTTGGCGCGCAACGACGTCCAGTAGTTGCGCCAGCTCTCGCCGATGAAGTTCGCCCTCGTCGCGAGCATGAAGGCGAGGCCGGGAGACGACGTCGCCGGGTTCTCGACCACCGTGAGGCTCTTGTATGCATCGCTGGTCAGGTGCTTGAAGCTCGTCGGCGGGGCCAAGCCGTGGTCGGCGAACCACTCTTTGTCGTAGTTCACGCAGACGTCGGCACGGTCGATCGGGGTGACGCGATGGCGACGATCGAGCACGTAGCCCGATGGGACGAGATCGAGTTGACGTGCCGTGTACGGCTCGAAGATCCCGTTGTCGAGTGCGCGCGACAGGAAGGTGTTGTCGACGCCGTAGAGCACGTCGCCGATTGGATGGTCCTTCGTGAGGATCGCCTGGTTGAGTGCCTGACCCGCATCGCCGGCCCGCAGGATGCGCACCTTGATATCGGTCGAGCGCGTGAACGCTCGCAGCACGGCTTTTGAGACGTTGAACGAGTCGTGCGTCACGAGCGTGATCGTCACGGTCTCACTCGCGCCGGTCGAGGTGGCAAGTCCGCCGATCACCAAGGCCACGATCGCGACGATCGAGGGCAAGCGCCGAGTGATCACGTCAGGTCCTCCAAAGCATGCGGCTGGACGGCGAGCAGTGCGCCGGCACGGATCGCAACCGACGCGGTCGACTCCGTCAGCTCGTTGCTCACCCCACGGGTGGATCCCGGGAGGAGCTCGTCATCGTCGAGCGGATAGAGCAGTCCACTCGTCGTCACGCCGCGTGCCACGCCCCCGACCGCGAGCAGCGTGCACAGGGATCCCGCCGTGCCGTGCAGCTCGGTGCGCGATCGGATGACCGTGATCAGCGCGGATCCGATCCACGCGTCGATCTCGGAATCCGCGAAGCGCGACGACGCGAGGAGCAGCGCGTTGGCCAGGAAGTGGTCGACGCGGCCGCCATGACCGCCGACCACCGTGATGCGTCGGGCTCCCCTTGCCTGTGCCGCCTCGAGAGCGAGCTCCAGGTCGCTGGCGTCCTTCTGGGCCGGATGGCGCTCCACGTCGGTGCCGGCGGCTTCCGCGTCGGCGAGCGCGACCGGGTCGACAGAGTCGAGGTCGCCCACGACGAGGTCGACGTGGCGCCCGAGCGCCCGCGCGTGGTGGAGTCCCGAATCAGCCGCGATCACGAACGCGCCGTCCGCCAGCAACGACGCGACTGCCTCAGGTGGGGGATCGCCGCCTGCGAACACGAGCGCGTCGGTGGCTGGGCCCGATGCAGGCTGGCTCATGGTTCCCTCCCTTCGCCGGCATTACCCGGAGCAGGTTCGAGGGGTCGGCGCCGCTGTCGTGCGTTCGCACGACGTGGTCGCCCTCTCAGCCCGGCTGTCCCGAGCTCCCCGTGGGATGTCAACCGCGACGCGATCAGCGCGGCGTGTGACGATGGTACCGGAACCGACGTGAGGAAGGGCATGTCGAACGAGATCATCGTGGTGCGCCACGGCGCAACGGAGTGGAGTGAAAGCGGACGCCACACGAGCCGCACGGACCTCGCGCTGACCGAAGCCGGGCGCCAGGAAGCCGAGCACCTCCGCGAGCGCCTGCGTGATCTCGACTTCGAACTCGTGCTCACGAGCCCCATGCGCCGCGCCCGGGATACCGCGGCGATCTGTGGTGTGGGTGAGCGCGCCGAGGTGGACGATCTCCTCAGAGAGTGGGACTACGGCGCGTACGAAGGTGTCACGACCCGGGAGATCCGCGAGACCGTTCTGGGTTGGACGGTCTGGACGGGCTCGTGCCCCGACGGTGAGACGGCCGCAGAAGTGGGTGCCCGTGCGGACGCGGTGCTGGAGCGGACGGCGACGATCGACGGGAGGGTCGCGGTGTTCAGCCACGGCCATTTCCTTCGTGTGCTCATGGCTCGCTGGCTCGAGCTCCCCTCGACCGATGGCCGGCTGTTCGCACTCCGCACCGGGACGCTGAGCATCTTGGGCTACGAGCGGGAGCAGCGTGTTCTGGCGCAGCTGAACGGGTAAGAATTCGCGCATGGCTGCTGACAAGCTCATCAAGGACCACCAGAAGGCTCGTCAAGGATTCACGAGCGTCGTCGAATCGGTCGACGCGTCGCGATGGGATGCGCCGTCGCCGTGTCCCGAGTGGGATGCGCGCGGCGTGGTGGAACACGTGATCGGGTTCCACGAGATGCTGCTGCTGAAGCCGCTCGGCGTGAAGGCCGATCGACCGCGTGAGGACGCCGTGGCGCGCTGGAAGGCGACCGATGCCGCGCTCAGTGAGGCGTTGAGCAGCGTCGCCGCGCTCGACCAGGAAGTGGACGGCCCGATGGGCACCACCACACCGCGATCGCTCCTGCCTGCGCTCACCGGCGACGTGCTCATGCACTCGTGGGATCTCGGCCGCGCCGCCGGTCTCGACGTCGAGCTCGATCCGGACCTGTCGGCGGCTGCCCTCGAGATGGGTCAGAAGAACGCCGAGCAGCTCGCGGCGTCGAAGATGTTCGGGCCTCCGGTGGCCGTGCCCGACGATGCCCCGGTCCAGGATCGAATGCTCGGTCAGTTCGGGCGAGACCCCGGGTGGAGCCCGCCGAAGCAGTAGGCGGAGCCGGAGCCTGCGACGGCGACCAATGGAGGCGGCGCTACCGGTAGTTCCCCGTGTGTCCGAGGCTGTAGCGCCCGGGCTGGGGAAAGTACGCGAGGCCGTGCGGCCCATGGCCGACCGGGATCGTCGCGAGCAGATGACCGTCGGCGGTGTCGAACACATACACCACGTCGTGGTAGCGCGCGCTCACCCAGAACTGCGTGCCGTCGGATGACACGCCACCCATGTCGGGGCTTCCACCACCGGGGATGACCCACGTGCTCACGACGGCATCGGTCGCGAAGTCGATCACGCTCACCGATCCCGCGGCGCGGTTGGTCACGTAGAGCGCTGTCGCATCGCGACTTGGAGAGAGGCCGTGCGCACCCGCAGCCGTGGGCACGAAGGCCAGCTCAGTCATGGTCAGCGGGTCCACGACCGAGACGCCGCCGCCGCCCTTCACGTGGTTCGCCACGTAGACCTTCGATCCGTCGGGCGAGAGCCGGACGTCGATCGGCTCCCCACCGACCTCGACCTCGCCGGTGTAGGCGAGTGTCGCGAGGTCGATCCGCACCACCCACCCCGAGAACTCGCAGCTTGCGATCATCGTTGAGCCGTCAGCGGTGAAGTCGGCGTGGTTGATGCCGCGGTGCGGTATCTCGACCGACTTCACGAGCTCCCACGTGACCGGGTCGCGGAAGTCGATTTGGCTGTTGCGCTCTGCCATCACTGCGGCGTACTTGCCGCCGGGGGTGAAGTACAGGTTGTACGGATCGTCGACGGGGATCGCCGGACCAGGAAGGCTGGTCCGCGGGTCGATCGGCGTGAGCGTGTTGCCGTTGTTGTTGTTGACGTAGAGGGTTTGCAGGTCGTAGGACGGCACGACGTGCTGCGGCAACGCATCGACGGGAAACGAGTTGACGACTTGGAACGTCGCGGGATCGATCACCGTGACGGTGCTCGAATGACCATTCGGCACGTACACCCGCGCCGGTACGTCGCGTATCGAGGCCGCGAGCATCCCGGCGCGTGTGTAGGCGTAGACATCTGTTCGTGGGGGAGCCGTCGTCGTGGTGGCGACCGGCGCGGTCGTCGACGGCTTCGCCTTGGTGTTCGGGTCGCTTCCGTCACCGCTCCCGCACGCGGGAACGGCAACCAATGCCGTCATTGCAGTGACGACAAGGACCCGTTGCATCGGCCCATTGTCACTCGCGTAGCGTCAACACCCGTGACGATCGTGACCGAGCAGATGATCTCCCACGGTCACGAGCAGGTCGTCTTCGTCGCCGATGCCGGCTCAGGGCTCCGCGCGATCATCGCGATCCACTCGACGGCGTTGGGACCTTCGCTCGGCGGTGTGCGGTTCTGGCACTACGAGCAGGAACGCGATGCCGTGCTCGACGTGCTGCGCCTCTCCGAGGCGATGACGCTCAAGGCGTCGATCTCGGGCCTCCACCAGGGAGGCGGGAAAGCCGTCGTGCTGCTCGCGGCGCCCGACGCGCCGCACTCAGCATCGATGCTGCGCGCGTTGGGGCGGGCGATCGACGAGCTCGGCGGGCGGTACCTGGCGGCCGAGGACGTGGGCGCGACACCCGGAGACATGGAGGCGCTCGCGCTCGAGACGCCCTGGGTCACCGGCGTGGACGTCGCGGCCGGAGGCTCTGGTGATCCGTCACCGATCACGGCCGTCGGCGTGATGGCGGCGATGCGGGCGGTCGCCCGTGCGCTCGACGACGGACCGTCGATCGAGGGCTATCGGGTCGCGGTCCAAGGGGTCGGCCACGTCGGCCGTCACCTCGTCACCGACCTCGTGGAGGCAGCGGCAGAAGTGGTCGTGACCGACGTGAACCGTGATCGAGCGCGCGAGGTGGCGGCCGAGCACAACGTAGAGGTCGTTGAGCCCGACGCGATCCTCGAGGCTCCGTGCGACGTGCTCGCTCCGTGCGCGCTCGGTGGGGTCCTCGACGCAGACACGGTTCCGCTGCTCCAATGCCGTGCTGTGTGCGGCGCTGCGAACAATCAGCTCGCTGACGACGGGATCGACGACCTGCTGGTCGAGCGCGGCATCCTGTACGCGCCCGACTTCGCCGCAAACGCCGGAGGGATCATCAACATCGCCGAGGAGTTCACCGGGTACTCACTCGAGCGTGCTCTCGAGCGCACGGCCCGCATCGAGGACACGATGACCGCAGTGTTCGAGCGCGCACGGGCGGAAGGTCGCGGGCCAGGACGTATCGCAGCCGACATGGCGAACGAACGCATCGCACGCGAGGGCTCCGGGCGACGTTGGAACCCTGGGGACCCGACGGCGTGGACGGGTGGCGAACCGCTGCGGCGCCTCCGACCGGTGGCGGACCGTTGAACACGGCTGCGCCGCGCTGGGTTGACGACGACGCGGGCATGCGCGAGCTCGTCGAAGCTCTGCGTTCGCAACCGGAGTACGGCCTCGACACGGAGTTCGTCGCCGAGAAGTCATACTGGCCGCGCCTGTGTCTCGCGCAGGTCTCGTGGCCCGGCGGCGTTGCTCTCGTCGACGCGCTCGCGTGCGACGTTCAACCGCTGCGCGAGATCCTCGAGGGCCCAGCGACGATGGTCACGCACGCGGGTGCAGCCGATCTTCCGATCCTCGAGCGCGCGTGTGGTGCACGTCCCACCGTGCTGTTCGACACCCAGCTCGCCGCCGGCTTCGTCGGGCTGGGTCTGCCGTCGCTGTCGGTGCTCGTGTCGTCCGTGCTCGGTATTCGCCTCGACAAGAAGGAGCAGCTCACGGATTGGGCGCGCCGTCCGCTCTCGGGCAGCGCACAGGCGTACGCCGCGAGCGACGTGCTCCACCTGCTGCCGCTCACCGCGGCGTTGCGTGGTCGACTCGCATCGGCGGGTCGCGAGGAATGGGCCGCGGCCGAGACCGAGTTGCTGCGCACGCTTCCCACCCGCGACCAAGACCCCGACACCGCGTGGTGGCGCATCAAGGGCTCCCGGTCGTTCCGTGGCGAGCACGCGGCCGTCGCGCAGGCTGTTGCGGCATGGCGCGAGCGTCGTGCGCAAGAGCTCGATCGGCCGGCGCGCTTCGTCCTCTCGGAGCTCGTGCTGGCGGGCCTGGCCGCGCGGCCCCCGCGAACCGCCCGCGAGCTCGGCCACCTCCGCGGCGCCGAATCGCTCCCCAAGGCCGTCGCCACGGCGGTGGTCGAGGCGGTGGAAGCAGGGCGGGCGATGCCTCGGAGTGAGCTGCGCCTCCCACCGCGCCACGACGACGACGCAGCCCTCGACGCCGCGGTTGGGCTCCTCGTGGCGTGGACCGCACAGGAGGCGGCTCGGGAGGGGATCGAGGCCCGCCTGCTGGGGACCCGTGACGATGTGCGGGCGCTCGTGAACGGCCGCCCCAACCGGCTCGACGACGGCTGGCGGGCCGAGATGGTGGGGAATCAGATCCGCCAGCTCGTGGCCGGCGGCGCCGTGCTGCGCCTCGTGGACGGGGGCCGCCGGGTTCGACTGGAATCTGGGTCCTGAGCAGGGGCGGGGTCGCCTTGCGGGGGTGGGGCGGGCAAGGATGACGGACGTGGCGGACCAGGAGCCGGTGCTACCGGCCACGCACTTGACGCGTCGAGAGCGCCGCATCGCTCGGTCGCGCGCCCGGCGCGCCACCGCGCTCGTGGGGTGGATGACATACGGAGCCGGGGTCTTCGTGGTGATCATGACTGCGGCGTGGCTGGCGGTCGGAGCCGCCACCGCGCCGGCACCCGCGCCCGTTGCCCGCACCGCGAAGTCGACCCGTGCGGAGGTGGCGCTGCCCGACGTGACGAGCACGACGGCCGGCGCTGCCGGTACGGCCGCGGCTCCCGTCGTAGCGCCCGCCATCGCGAGCACCACGACGACGACGACGGTCCCGGTGCTGTCCGTAGCCGCTACTCCCGGGGCGCCCGCGCCGACACCGTGACATCCCGATCGGCGGACCCGGCATGAAGCCGACCGAGATCGCCTCGCTTCTCCGGCCTCGGCGCCCGATCCTGCGCCCGAGCACGCGCCGCCTCGCGCGGTGCCAGAACATCGAAGATCTCCGCCGCGCCGCCCGACGCCGCCTGCCGCGACCGGTGTTCGACTACGTCGAAGGTGGTGCCGAGGACGAGATCACGCTGCACCGGAACACCGAAGCCTTCGACGACCTCGTCCTCACGCCTCGCGTCCTGCGCGACGTGGATGCGGTCGATCTCAGCACGACGATCCTCGGCGAACCCTCGCCGCTCCCGTTAGCGCTGGCACCCACCGGTTTCACGCGCATGACCCATCACGAGGGTGAGCTGGCCGTGGCCCGGTCGGCGCAACGCGCCGGCATCCCGTACACGCTTTCGACGATGGGCACCCGGTCGATCGAGCGGGTCGCCGCGGAGTCGTCGGGATCGCTGTGGTTCCAGCTGTACGTGTGGCGCGACCGCGGGCTCGCGAAGGAGCTCATCGAGCGGGCGAAGGCAGCCGGCTACCGCGCGCTTGTGCTCACCGTGGACGTGCCCGTTCCCGGCGCGCGCGAGCGGGACCTGCGCAACGGGCTCACCATCCCGCCGAGTCTTGGGGTGCGGACCTTTTTCGAGGGTGCGCGCCACCCTCATTGGTGGTGGAACTTCCTGATGCGTGACGCAGTGAGCTTCGAGTGCGTGAGTGATCGGGCTGCGGACCCGTCGGGCGTGATGGCGCTGCTCGCCGAGCAGTTCGATCCGTCCGTCACCTGGAACGACCTCGACTGGATCCACGATGCGTGGGACGGCCCGTTCGTGTTGAAGGGCATCGTCGACGCCGACGACGCACGGCGAGCGGCCGACGCCGGCGTCACGGGGGTCGTGGTGTCCAACCATGGCGGCCGCCAGCTCGACCGGAGCCCGGCCGCCATCGCCGCGCTCCCCGCCGTCGTCGAAGCCGTCGGGGATCGCCTCGACGTGCTCTTCGACTCGGGCATACGCCGCGGGCGGGACATCCTCACCGCGCTCGCGCTCGGCGCGCGCGCATGTCTCGTTGGTCGGGCCTATCTGTACGGCCTCGGGGTTGCCGGCGAGCGCGGCGTCGACCGCGCGATCGAGCTCTTGACCGGTGAGCTGCGACGCTCGATGCAGCTTGTTGGCGCCCGGACCGTGAGCGAGCTCGAGCCTTCGATGGTGGCGCCGCTCGAGAGGCGATGACGATGCTCGCGGTCGACGAAGAAGCGCTCGTCGCGTGCGTGGCATGTGGCCTGTGCTTGCCTCACTGCCCGACGTATCGCGTCACTGGTGACGAGTCGGCCTCGCCACGCGGCCGGATCGCGGCAATGCGAGCCGTGCAGTCGGGTGCGGCCGAGCTCCGAGGTGAGTTCACCGAGTACATGGACCTGTGCGTGCAATGCCGTGCGTGTGAAGCGGTGTGCCCCTCCTCGGTCCCATTCGGCCGTCTCATGGAAGGCTCGCGCACCACACTCGTCAGTCAGACGCGGTACGTACCGCGGTGGCAGCGGCTCGCGTACCGAGTCTTGCGCCACCATCGCCTGCTCGTGCTTTTCTCGCGTCTCGGTGCGGTGCTCCAGCGCGCCCACCTTGTTCCGAGGCGCCTGGGGTTGCCGCGGCTCCCGTTGCGTTCGACACGTCTGCGCGCGACCGGGACCGACGTTTGGTTGTTCACGGGGTGCGTGATGGACGCGTGGCAACGAGACGTGCACGCGGCGGTCGTGCGGGTGCTCGGCGCGGCCGGTGTGGGCGTCCGGTTGCCCGACGCTCGCCGGGCTGGGTGCTGTGGCGCGCTCCACGTGCACGCGGGGCTCGCCGAGCCGGCGCGTGCGCTCGCCGAGCGGGTGATGACCGCGTTCCCTGGTGATGCGCCGGTCCTCGTCGATTCGGCGGGGTGCGGCGCCGCGCTGAAGGACTACGGGCATCTCGTCGGGACACCCGCCGCGGCGGCGTTCGCGGCGCGGGTATTCGATGTGCACGAGTGGCTCGCGGCTCGAATCGAACAGCTCCCGGTGCCGACGGTGCCTTTCGCCGAGCCGGTCGCGCTCCACGATGCTTGTCACCTCCGCCACGTGCAGAAGGCGCATCTCGCGGTGCGTACCGTGCTCGCTCCATTTGCCGAGGTGCGAGAGCTCGATGACGAGGGTCTGTGCTGCGGAGCCGGCGGCGCGTACGCGGCGTTGCATCCCGACATGGCGGCTGACATCCGGAAGCGCAAGCTCGACTCGATCGCAAGGACGGGGGCTCGTGTCGTGGCGAGCGCCAACCCGGGGTGCACGTTCCACTTGGCAGCCGCGGGCGTAGACCTGCGGCATCCGTTCGAAATCATCGACGAAGCGTTGCGCTGACATTCCCGGAGCGGCGTGTTACGCCGCGCTGCTATGGGGTGGGGCGCGGAGTGACCACGTGCCGTCGTGGTTGTCGATGACCTCGTAGCCGCGGTGGGTGATGAGGTCGTGGTGGTCGGGGCAGACGTCGCCGAGGACCTGGTAGCTGGTGGTCTTGTTGTTGGCGAAGCCGAGGGTGTGGTGGCGTTCGGTGGCGCGGGTGTGGTCGCAGTCCCGGACCTTGCAGACGCCGCCGTCGCGCTCGTCGATGGCGATCTTCAGGGCCTTTGGCACGTGGCGTGTGGTCGAGACGACGGTCTGCACATCGACGCCGTCGGTGATCACGAGTTCGAGCAAGCCGTGGCTCAGGACCTCGCGGGCGTGCGCGACCGGGACTGGGCCGACACCGGGGATCTCGCAGACGTATTCGACGCCGGTGGCGGGCTTCCCGAGGAGCTTGTCGAGACCGACGCGGACCCGCACCACCGGTTCGGGGCGCTTGGCGCCGCCCGTGGCAGTACCGCGGGCCAGCGCGACCAGCGCGTCGAACCGGTAGGCGGCGAGCGGTTGATGATCACCAGCCTTGCGGGCAGCCTCGAAGGCCGCCTTCGCCAGCGGCTCGAGGGTTGCGAAGAGATCGGCGACGTCCTCGGTGGGGCCTGAGAAGCTGCCATGCGTCGCTAGACCCCGGGTCCAACCGACGAGGTGCCGCTCGTCTTTGGCCATGCGCCTCAGCCGGTCCTCTTCACTGGCCGCAGCGACCATGCGCTCCTTGGTGGCGCGCAACTCCCGGAACCCGCGCGTGGTGGCGCGCAGCATTCGATCCTCGGCGCCGGGATCCACTGCCGCGGCCGCGGTCACCTGGTGGGCTTGCGCCAACGACAGCTCCCCGGCGCGCAGCTTCTGGGTGGTGGCCGGTAGCCCCGACAACCGATCCGCAGTCATCAAGGTCTCGCGGGCTGCGTACTCCGACGAGCCGGCGATGTTGGCCAGCCACTGCTCGGCGCTGACCGCGTGTGAAGTGCGGGTCCATCCGCCAGTGTCAGCGGCACGCTTGGCCAGCAGCACGGTGGCGGTCTCGCCGAGGTTGCGGATCTCCGCGGCGACTTCGGCGTGTCGCGCCGCGTCGGCACCCGAGTAGCAGTTGGGTTCGAGCGTCGCGAGTCGTTCTCGCAGCGCGGCGGCGATCTCCTCGAACGTCATGCGTGCAGCATGCCAGGGGGGTGTGACAGTCAAGCGGGGTGTCAAGCAGAAATCTTGAAACTCTTCGAGAAACTTTGAGAACCGGTATCGAACCTTGATCAGCGCGTTACATATCCGAGGGTTGACGGTTCGATGTTGCGCGATCCGACATGATGGAGTCGTGCGGTCGCCCTGCTTCGTGCTCGTGCACAGCCCGCTTGTCGGGCCAACCGTGTGGAAGTGGACCGGACAGGAGCTGACGAAGCGCGGCGCCGACGTCGTCATCCCCGCGCTCGGCGACGTCACAACGTTCGCGACGCCGCGATGGCGCGGTTGCGTAGACGCGGTAGTAGACGCGGTCCCTAATCGCGACGACGTCGTGCTCGTCGCGCACAGCGGCGCAGGGCCATTGCTCCCCGCGATCGGCGGAGCGCTGAAGGTGCCGCCCGCCCGCTACGTCTTCGTCGACGCCCGAATGCCGGCTCCGCCGGGAGCGTCGACCGCGCTGGAAGCGGACTTCCGCGACTTCCTCGCGTCTCTTGCGCAAGAAGGAGTGGTCCCGAAGTGGTCAGAGTGGTGGGGTCCCGGCGCGATGGAGGCACTCGTCCCGGACCTTGACCGACGACAGCTCGTCGAGAGGGAGCTGCCAATGCTCCCGCTCGCCTTCTTCGACGAGCCCGTGCCCACCCCCGAAGCTTGGGTGGGTCGAGTCGACTACCTGCAGCTCAGCTCCGCGTACGAAGTGGAAGCCCGAGAGGCTGCGTCGCGCGGCTGGACCGTCGACCTGCTCGCCGGAGGCCATCTCCACATGGCTGTCGATCCCGAGGCCGTCGCGGATCGCCTGCTGGGTCTTGCGACGACCCGCTAGCCCGCGCCGCTCATCGTCTTGGCAGCGCGCTCGACCGCGCGGATGATGCCCTGGTAGCCGGTGCAGCGGCAGAGGTTGCCCGACAGTGCCTCGACGATCTCGTTGCGCGTGGGGACCGGGTGATCGGCGAGGAACGCGTGCACCGACACGACGAAGCCGGGCGTGCAGAACCCGCACTGGAGACCGTGCTCCTCGCGGAACGCATCCTGCACTGCAGACAGCGTTCCGTCGTGGGCGGAAAGGCCTTCGATGGTCGTCACCTCTGCGCCCTCGGCCTGTACCGCGAACATCAGACAGGAGCGCACCGCGACGCCGTCGACGATCACCGTGCACGCGCCGCAGACCCCGTGTTCGCAACCGAGGTGGGTGCCGGTGAGCGCGCAGTCCTCACGGAGGAAGTCAGCCAACGTCTTGCGGGGCTCGACCGTGCCGCGGTGTCGTTCGCCGTTGACGGTCAAGGTGACCGGGAGCTCATGCACGGTCGGCGTCCTCCAATGCCGCGCCGAGGGCGCGGGCGACGACGTGCGCACCAACGCTGCGGCGGTATTGAGAGGACGCGTGGATGTCCTCGGGCGGATCGAGGTCGGCGACTGCGAGCTGGGCGATCTCGCCGAGGTCTGCGGCGCTCGGCGTGGTGCCAGCCAGGGCGGCCTCCGCGGCCGATGCGCGCAGCGGTGTGCTGCCCATTCCGAGCAAAGCGATGGCGGCGCGGGCGACTCGACCGGCGTCGTCGAGCTCGACGCCGCACGTCACGCCGACGAGCGCGAAGTCGCCGAGGCGTCTGGAGACTTCGTCCACTGCAAAACCGGAACGTCCTGACCACACGGGGAAGTGCACGCCGGTGAGGAGCTCGCCGTCGTCGACGGTCGTCGTCCACGTCCCGACGAAGAACTCAGACGCGGGTTCGAGGCGAGTGCCCGACGACGAAGCAATCTCGAGCTGAGCGTCGAGCGCGAGCGCGACGGCAGGCAGCTCGGCGGCGGGATCGGCGTGCGCGATCGACCCACCCACAGTGCCGCGGTTGCGGATCTGGAAGTGCCCGATGAGCGGCGTCGCCTTCGTGAGCAGCGGGATGGCCCCAGCAGCTTCCGATCCTTCGAGGTCGGCCTGACGGGTCATCGCGCGCACCACTACCGTGCCGTTGCGGCGCTCGACACCCGTGAGCTCCGCCACCCGGTTGAGATCGACGAGATGACCGAACCGCGTGAGCCGAAGGGCGAGCATCGGAACGAGGCTCTGTCCGCCGGCGAGGGGCTTGGCCTCGTCGCCATGCTCGCCGAGCAGCCCGACCGCGTCGGCAGTGGTCTCGGGCGCGTGGTACTCGAACGGCGCCGGCTTCACGGAGTGGGACGGTAGCCGCATAGCGTTGCGGCCGGCACGGAGTCGACCAAAGGATGGGGAACGCGTGGTGCAGCGGGTCGTCGTAGCGACCGACCGATCGGAGACGGCTGCGCGCGCGGTTCAATGGGCGGCCGACCTGGCGGCCAGGTACGCAGCCGACCTCGTGCTCGTGCAAGTGCTCCCGGCCGAGCCGGATCCGGGCACGGAGGGACTCCCCGAGGTCAAGCCCCGCGTCGATCTCGCCGCGGGCGTGCTCGCGCGGGAGGTCAGCGACCTCGCCGGACCCAGGGGCAAGGCCCGAGTGGTCGTGGGCGACGATCCCGCCGTCGCGATCCTGCGCGTCGCCGACGAGGAGCACGCGGACCTCGTCGTCGTGGGAAACGCGGGGATGGCGGGGCGCAAGAAGTTCCTGCTCGCCAACGTGCCCAACCGCATCACCCACCTCGCGCGCTGCACGGTGATCGTCGTGAACACGTCGGGAGCCGTCATGCGCGGTGGCGCGCCGCCACCCGTGATCGACCTGCCTCCGCCGCCCGACGAGGACGAGGAGCCGCTGCTCACCGCACGCGCAGCCACGATCGCAAAGGTCGCGACCAAGCACGGGTTCAAGGAGCTGTGGTCGCGCATCGGGCATCACGACGACCCTGACGTCCGCGCGAGCGCGCGCCGGCTCCGGAGCGCGCTCGAAGAGCTCGGCCCCACGTTCTGCAAGCTCGGGCAGATCCTGTCGACGCGGCCCGACCTCGTTCCGGCCGAGGTGATCGACGAGCTCGCGACGCTGCGCGACCAGGTCCCGCCACTCAGCGAGAACGAAGTGGTCGAGGTGATGGAGCAGGAGCTCGGCGTGCCGTGGGAGGACGTCTTCGACACGATCGAACCCGAGCCGCTCGCCTGCGGGACGATCGCCCAAGTCCACCGGGCGACCCTTGCCAACGGTGAGCGAGTCGTCGTGAAGGTGCAACGGCCGACGGCGCGTGAAGAGATCACTCGCGACCTCGGACTCCTCGAGGTGTTCGCGCGCAAGAGCGGATCGCGGCCAGCGCTGCGCCAGATCGTTGATCCGGCCGCGGTCGTCGAGCACCTCTCCGAGTCACTCCAACGCGAGCTCGACTTCCGGCTCGAGGCGGCGAACATCCTGAGGATGGACGCGCTCCTCGAGCGCTATCCGCGCCTGGCCGTACCCGAGGTCTACACGGACCTCTCCACCGACCGCCTGCTCGTGATGCAAGAGGTGCAGGGCGGGCCGATGGGGAGCGCGCCCGAGGGTCCAGCGCGCAAGGAAGCGGCGCGTCAGCTCCTCGAGTCGTACTACCGCCAGATCCTCACCGAAGGCTTCTTCCACGCCGACCCGCACCCCGGCAACCTCAAGTGGTGGGACGGGAAGATCTACTTCCTCGACTTCGGGATGGTCGGCGAGGTCGGGCCGCAGCTTCGCGACGGGCTCATGCTGATGCTCCTCGCGTTCTGGCGCGAAGACGTCGAGTTCCTGGCCGACGTCACGCTGATGATCTCCGGTGAGGAGGAGCGACCCAACCTCGACCTCACCGACTATCGCGAGGAGATCGGCTCGCTCGTCACGCGATACCGACATCTCCCGTTGCGCGAGATCCAGCTCGGACCGATGCTCCAGGACATCACGACCATCTCCATTCGCCACGGCGTGTCGCTGCCGGCGCCGCTCGTGCTCACCGGCAAGGCGCTCGCGCAGGTGCAGCTCGCGACCGCCGAGCTCGATCCCGACCTCGACCCGTTCTCGGTCGCGGGCAGCTTCATGGCCAAGTCGGCATTCGACCGGCTGCGCAACGTGGCCGACCCGCAGACCGTGCTCTACGAGTCCCAGAAGATCAAGGTTCGCGTGGGTCGCCTCATCGAGTCGTTCGAGCGCCTCACCGGCGCGCGCCCCGGTCCCAAGCTCCAGGTGCACTTCCGCGGCATCGAAGGGATCGAGGTCGGCGTGCGACGCGCGACGCGTCGGGTCTCGTTGGCGATCGTGGCCGCCGGATCGTTCATCGCAACGGCCATGACGGCCGACTCGGGCAGCGTCGGTTCGTGGGTGCCGATCGCGTTCGGCGCCGTGGCGGGGCTGCTGACCCTCGGGCTGGTCGTGGACCTCGCACGGCCCGGTCGCTGACGCGCCGGTTACGCAGCGCTCTCGCGCTTGGTGCTGCGGCGCGTGCTGCGCACGACGAGACGCTCGATCGCGAACACGATCACGCCCATCACGACCCCCATGATCACGCGATCGACGGGTCGCGCCACGCGGCGGAAGCGATTGCCCACGGCGTCAGACTAGAACCCTACGATCAGCAGGTGGACGAGCCGGCCGATCGCGCTGCGCTGCGTCAGCTCGTCGAGGCGTACGCGCACGGCGTCGACCGTCGCGAGCCCGAGGCGGTTGCCGCGCTCTTCTGTGAGGACGGCGTGCTCGCGATCTACGAGGGGGATCCCGACC
>JBBECS010000053.1:195261-204205 GCA_040881685.1 Acidimicrobiia bacterium
AGCACCTGCCACCCCAAGGCGCCGATCAACCCGCCGATGGCCGGGAACACGATGAACACCCACAGCTGCTCGAACGCGAATCCCTTCGCGAAGATCGCCGTGGCAAGGCTGCGCGCCGGGTTTACGGACGTGTTGTCGATCGGGATGCTGATCAGGTGCACGAGCGCCAGCGTGAGACCGATCGGGATCGCCGCGAAGCCTGCGGGCACCGACGACCGGGTGACGCCGAGCACCACGAGCACGAGGACGGCGGTGAACACAACCTCGGCGATCATCACCGCGCCGAGGTCGTAACCGGCCGGTGAGTGCGAGCCGTAGCCATTGGACGCGCCGCTGAACAGATCGGAGCGCGTCCCCACCGCGGCGGCGTTCTCGCCGGTGCGGACGATCGCCCAGATCAGACCGCTCGCCACCGCGGCCCCTACGACCTGGCCGCCGAGGTACCAGGGCACGTCGGCCGTCGTGGTGCGCTTGGTGAACCACATCCCGAGCGTCACCGCAGGGTTGATGTGGCAGCCGGAGATCGCGCCGATGAGGTAGACCGCGACGAGCAGGCTCAGGCCGAACGCCAAGGCCACCCCGAGCGTTCCGACGCTCCCGCCGGCGAAGATCGCGGTGCCAGGGCCGCCCAGCACCAGAATGGCGGTGCCGACGGCCTCCGCCACGAAGACCCGTCCGCGCTGTGACATGCCGCCCCCTCTTCGTGCCGCATGCGCGGCCGACGGCCGCGCCGGTGACCACAACGTCGGAGTCGAGCGTAGGACCGGCCGGATTCGGTGGTGGGGATGGCGCTAGGTTGCCCTCATCGCAGGGCAGACGTTCCAGCATGGCGTCGCGAGTGGCGATCCCCTCGTCGACCGGGTGATCCTGTGGACCCGCGTCACGACCGGTGCCGGTCCTGTGGACGTGGACTGGGTCATCGCGCGGGATGCGGAGCTGCGCGACGTGGTCGCATCCGGAACCGTGTCGACCGACGCCGATTCGGATCACACGGTGCACGTCGACGCGCTCGGCCTCACCCCCGCGACTTCCTACCACTACGGGTTCTCGGCGCTCGGCGAGTCGTCACCCGTCGGGAGGACGCGCACGCTTCCACCTCCTGACGCGGACCACTTGAAGCTCGCGATGGTGTCGTGCGCCCGGTACGACACCGGCTACTTCAACGGATATGCGCGGATGGCCGAGCGAGCGGACCTCGACTTCGTGCTCCACCTCGGTGACTACATCTACGAGGGCTCCAACCTCAAGTTCGCGAACGACCCGCGGCCCGATCTCGGACGGAAGTTCGATCCCGACAAGGACTGCATCACGTTGGCCGACTACCGGCGACGTTTCGCCGAGTACTGCAGCGACCCCGACGTGCAGGCGTTCCGGGCGGCACACCCGGTCATCGCCACGCTCGACGATCACGAGCTCGCCGACGGCTGCTGGTCGGGAGGCTCCTCGTGGCACAAACCCGAGGACGGCCCCTGGCCCGAACGACGGGCGGCGGCCTTTCGGGCCCGATGGGACTGGCTCCCGGCCCGGCCCCCAGACCCGAACGACCTCGAGCGCGTGTTCCGGACCGTGCGCATCGGCGAGCTCGCGGACCTGATCATCGTGGACATGCGGTCGCGCCGCGACCAACCGCTGCCGGCGCCCGCGATGAACGATCCGAATCGGACCCAGCTCGGCCTCGAACAGCGCGCGTGGCTCTTCGACGAGCTCGACGCCTCCACGGCGCGGTGGCGCTTGCTCGCCAACTCCTCGGCCATGGGCCAGACGTGGTCGGCGCAGATCCCGGATTCCATGCGGCCGACGATCGGGACGCTCAAGCTCGCGAGCTCCAATGGCACGGGTCCGGATCCCGATCAATGGGACGGCTATCCGGCCGAGCGGACACAGGTGCTCGACCACGTGCGCGAGCAGGGCATCGACAACCTCGTCGTGCTGAGCGGTGACGTCCACGTCGCCCTGGCCATGGAGCTCCACGAGGACTCGTTCTCGGGTAGCACGCCGGTCGCGGTCGAGTTCGTCACGGCCAGCCTCACGTCGCCGAACCTCGATGACAAGATGGGATGGCCGCGTCGCGACGAGCGTTCGCTCGCAGTCGAACGTGAGCTGATGAAGCTGCTGCCGCACTGGAAGTGGTGTGATCTCGACGACCACGGCTACGTGGTCGTGGACGTCACGCCCGACCGTGTCGTCGCTGAGTGGTGGTTCGTCCCGACCGTACTCGAGCGCCTCCCGGGCGAGGAGTCCGGTGCGCGCTTGATGGTGGAGCACGGGGCCCGGCAGATCGTCGCAGCGCCGTGACGGAAGGCCTGTTCCGTCACTCGGTGGCCAGCGGTGATCCGCTCCAGGACCGGGTGATGCTGTGGACGCGAGTGACCGCCGAAACCGACGAGCCCATCCACCTCGCGTGGCGTGTGGCGCGCGACGAAGGACTGCGCGACGTCGTGGCCAACGGCACCGCGGCATCGGACCCGTCTGCGGATCAGACCGTGCACGTCGACGTCGACGGGCTCGAGCCGGCCACGATCTACTACTACGGGTTCGAGGCGCAGGGAGCGTCGTCGCCCGTGGCCCGGACCCGCACCCTCCCTGACCGTGGCGTCGAGCACCTGCGGTTCGCGGTCGCGTCCTGCGCGAGCTACAACGCGGGGTTCTTCAACGCCTACGCCCGCATCGCCGAGCGTGACGACATCGAGTTCCTCCTGCACTTGGGCGATTACATCTACGAGACGCCGAACGTGCTTCCACCCGGCGCGCCGCAGCCCCCCGACATGGGGCGCCCATTCGATCCGCTGCACGAGTGCGTGACACTCGACGACTACCGGCGGCGCTATGCGCAGTACCGCGGGGACCCCGACGTGCAGGCTCTCCATCTGCGCCACCCGGTCATCGCCACGCTCGACGACCACGAGTTCGCCGACGGAACGTGGCGTGACGGGTCGTCGTGGCACCGACCCGAGCAGGGCCCGTTCGCGGATCGGAAGGCGGCCGGCTTCCGGGCGCGCTGGGAGTGGCAGCCCTACCGGATGCCCGATGCTGCGGATCCGACGCGGGTGTTCCGCAGCGTGCCGCTCGGCGACCTCGCCGAGATCTTCCTCATCGACACGCGCAGCCGCCGCGACGAACCCGTAGCACCACCCGCGATGAACGACCAGGGTCGTACGCAGCTCGGGACCGAGCAGCGCGAATGGCTCCTGCGTGCCCTCGATGACTCGACGGCGCACTGGCGGCTGCTCGGGAACGCCTCGGTCATGGGCCACACCTGGACCGAGCAGCTCCCCGAATCGATCCGTCCCGCGCTCCACGCGCTGCGGCTTCTCGGTGAGGAAGGCTCAGGACCGGACCCCGACCAGTGGGACGGCTACCCGGTGGAGCGCGCGACGCTGCTCGGCCATCTCCGCGATCACGAAATGCAGAACGTCGTGGTCCTCAGCGGCGACGTGCACGTTGCGATCGTCGTCGAGCTGCACGAAGACCCCATCGCGGGCGACGATCCCGTGGCCGTCGAGTTCGTGGCGTCGAGCCTCACGTCCATGAACATCGACGACAAGATGGGTTGGCCCCGGCGGGACGAGCGCTCACTCGCGCTCGAACGCACCGCGGTCGACATCCTTCCGCACTGGAAGTGGTGCGAGTTCGACAGCAACGGCTACATCGTCGTCGACGTGAACCGAGAGCGCGTCCAGGCCGAGTGGTGGTTCGTCGACACCGTCACCGCGCCGTCGACGCACCAAGAGCTCGGCGCCCGCTGGCTCGTCGAGCACGGCAGTCAACGAGCGATCGAAGTCACCTGACCGAGTGCTCAGGCCTCGAAGGGCAGACCGAGTCGAGCGCGACCGGCGTTCACGAGCGTGAGCTCGGGTGGACTCGGGTGGTAGAGCGCCGCGCGCAGGTCTCTGATCATCCGATCGATCGAGCCGCGCCGGGCGTACGCAGAGCCGCCGGCCAGCTCGGCCGCGACCGGCGCGATCTCCTGACATGCGACCGTGACGACGCGCTTCATCTGCTGCAACGTGAGAAAGCTCTCGACCGTCGGATCCGGGTCGTCGCCCAGCTCGGTGAGCACCGAGTCGAGCGCCCAACCGGCGCTCCGCAGGTGATAGTCGAGCAGGCCGACCTGTCGGGCGGCGCGCTCGTCGAGCTTGCCTGATCCCACGACGGCATCCACGAGCCCTTCGGCGACACCGAGGTAGGTCGAGTAGACGACGGGCCACGCGTGCAGCGACGCGACGAGCAACGGTCGGTCGAGCTCACCCCAGGTGCGACGGGCCACCACCTGGGCCTCCGTCACCATCACGTCGTCGAAGACGAGGTCGTGGCTTCCGGTCGCCCGCATCCCGGCTGCGTCCCACGTCTCTTCGATCCGCACCCCGTCCGCGGCGAGCGGGCAACCGAAGGCGATCACCTCGGCGCCGGGCTCGGGCACGCCGATGACGGCAAAGGTGGCCGCGACCGTTGCCGCGGGCGAGATGCTCGCGAACACCTTGCGGCCCGACACGCGCCAGCCTCCGTCGACGGGCGTGGCGACGGCGGTTGGCTTCGTCCAGTCGTTCCCGCCCGTCGAGGCGACGACGATGCGATCCTCTCCCACCCGCCGGAGCATCGGCTCGACGACCGTGTCCCCCCGGCGCCACCGCCACGCGGCGGCGAGGACGATGTGGAGATGCATCGAGCACGCCAGCGCGGTGGAACCGCAGGCGCGGGCGATCACGCGCTGCGCTGCCGCCACCTCCGCGGTGCGGGCATCGGATCCGCCGAGTGCATCGGGGACCGGGGCTGCCAGGTACCCGAGGTCCCGAGCGGCTTCGACGCCTTCAACGGCGAACGAACCCTCGATGTCGTGACGGTCCGCCTCGGGCCCGGCGACGTTGGCGACTTCCTGTGCGAGCTTCATGATGTCCATGGGTTCACGGTACGGATGACACGGGGGCTTGAGAAGTACAAGATCTGCACCATGAAGAGCTACGGCGAGTACTGCCCGATCGCCATGGGCGCCGAGGCCATCGGGGATCGGTGGACCCCGCTCGTGCTGCGTGAGCTCATCTGCGGCTCGGAGCGGTTCTCCGACATCCATCGGGGCGTGCCCCGGATGTCTCGGAGCCTGCTGTCACAGCGCCTGAAGCACCTCGAGCGACTCGGCATCGTCGAGCGCCGACCGGGGCCGACGTACCACCTCACCGACGCCGGTCGAGATCTCGAGGCGACCGTCTGGGGGCTGGGCGACTGGGCGATGCAGTGGATGTTCGGTGACCCGGCCAAGGAGCAGCTCGATGGGTCGCACCTCATGTGGCGCGTCCGGCAGCGCATCGTCGAGGATGCGCTCCCGGAGTCGCGCACCGTGGTCCGGTTCGAGTTCCCGGGCGCGCGACAGGGGCGTCTCGTCTGGCTGCTGCTCGATCCTGCCGGCACCTCCGTGTGCGAGCGCGACGAGGGCTTCGAGGTCGACCTCTACGTGACCGCCGACATCAATGAGTTCTTGCGCATCTGGATGGGCCGCAGCACCTGGTCCGCCGCGCTCGACGCCGGCGCGTTGCAGCTGCACGGTCCGACTGATCTCGTTCGCGCGTTCCCGACGTGGTTCGCTCTCAGCCCCTTCGCGACGCGCTCGCAGTGAGCGCGCGCGCTACTTCGACGCCGCCTTCGCCTGCTCGAGCACGGCGCTCATCCCAAGCTCCTCGGCCACGGTCTTCGTTGCGGTGAGGAGCTCCGAGGCGCGCTCGGCATCGCCGGTACCGCCGCGCTCGAGGAGGACCTGCGCCCACCACAGCCGCGTGCGCGCCAGGTTCGCCCGATCACCAACGCGTTCCTCCATTTCGGCGCCGCGCTCGAAGTAGGCGATCGCCGCGTCGCGCTCGACGAGCGTCAGGGAGAGGAGGCCGAGCACGCTGGCGATCGCGCCGAAGGAGACGAGGCCGTTGTAGACGAGCTGGTCGGCGTGCGGCTCGAGGCGTTCTCGAATGCGCGCCGCGAGCTCCGTAAGGTCGAGCCCGTGCGAGATGACCGCCGCCCCCCACAGGATGCTCGTCCAGATCTGGTTCTGGGGCAGTGTGAGCAGGTCGGTCGCGATGCGATCGAAAACCTCGCGAGCAGCGTCCAACTGGCCGGTCTCGATCAACGTCACGCCGAGCATCACCTCGATGCCGGCGACCGCGCTGTCCTCGACGGCGACCCGCGCTAGGTCGACGATCTCGTCGAGACGCCCCTGGTTGCGACGCACGGCGAACAGCAGCACGCCGTAGAAGAACACGGCGTCCGGGTGACCAGCGCGCTGGCCGACCTCGAGCTGGGCGTTCATGAGCTCCTCGGCGAGCTCGTGCTCCCCGGCTGACGCGGCGCGACCCGACCGGGTGAACACGTCCATCCAGAGCGGTGTCGCCTGCCCGACCTCGCTCGCAAGCTGCTCGAGGCGGGGTCCGATCGTCGCGAGCTCCGCCGCGTCTGCGTGCTCCACGCAGGTGGCGTAGCGGTACCAGTACGCGAAGAACTGGAGATAGGGATCGCCGAGCTCATCGGCGATGCCCATCGCCTCGGTGGTCAGCACGAGCCGCTCGTCGAGCGTGCTCGGCTCCCACAGGGCGACCGAGCGACTAATGAGCACGTGTGCGAGCGTTGCGGGGTCTCCCAGGCGCCGAGCGATCGTGAGCGCGTCGTCGTTGATCGCACGTCGGCCGGCGAGGTCTTCGCCGAAGACGACCTCGCCCGACAGATTGGCGAGGAGCTGCGCTCGTTCGGGAGAGTCCTCGTCGCCGAGGGCTTCGAGCGCGGTGCGCACCATCTCGACCCGCTCGGTGTCGACGTCACCGACCGTGCTGAAGAACCCGCGGTGGTTGTCGAGCGTCGCCCTGACGAGGAGATCGACCTCGCCGGCGCGCTCTGCGACGCGCCCCGCTTCGAGGAGCACCTCACGGTACCCGGAGACGCCGGCGCGTCGCTGCGCGACGCCGAGGCCGGAGAGGATCTCGCACTGCAACGTCGGATCGTCGATCTCAACGTCGTCGAGCAGCTCGCGGGCCTGCTCGTAGTAGGTCACCGCCTCGTCGGGAGCCCGCTGGTCGAGCGCGTGCTCCGCGGCCCGGCGGCAGTACTCGAGGGCCTTGGTGGGGTCAGTCGAGGCCGCACGCGAGTAGTGGTGCGCGAGCTCTCCCAGGTGACGGTCGATGCGATTGGCGTGGACCCCCTCGATCGCCTCGCCGATCTTGTGGTGGAGGCGTGCCAGGCGCGTCGGCCGAACCTCGTCGTAGAGCGCGGAACGCACCAACGCATGCGAGAACTGATATCGGCCGACACCAACCTCGCGTACGAGCCGCGCCTCGACGGCCTCGTCGACGAGCTCGAGGAGCGCGTCCTCCTCGAGCTCGCTGATCCCAACCAGGACCCGCAGCTCGAAGCCGCGCCCGATGACCGCGGCGAGGGTGAGAGTCTCGTTCGCCGCATCCGAGAGCCGGCTCAACCGGCGCCCGATCACCTCGCGCACGCCCTCGGGGATCCCGACGTTCGAAGGGTCGTCGCTCGTCCACCGACCTTCCTTCTCGTAGATGCGCCCCGTCTCCGCGAGGTGACGCAGCACCTCGCCCACGAAGAGCGGATTGCCCTCGGTCTCGGCGTGGATCGCGTGCGCGAGCGCTACCCCGGCGGCGTCGAGCCCGTGGCCGGCGGAGGACTCGAGGAAGTCGACCACGCCCGCCTCGTCCAGGCCGACGAGCGAGACGCGGGCGACATTCTCGCGGCGCCGGAGCTCGGCAAGCGCTTCGCCCAGCGGGTGGGTCCGGTCGAGATCGGTGTCGCGATACGTGCCGACGATGAGCAGCCGTATGACTTCGGGAGAGGACACGATGTGACGCAGCATGAGCAGCGTGGGCTTCGCGGCCCAGTGCAGGTCGTCCAACACGAGCAGCACGGGCGTGTCGCGCGACACCGCGGCCAGCCAGCCCGCCACCGCCTCGAACAGCCGGTACTGCTCCGTCTCAGGGTCCGACTGGAGCGGCTCGGGCAACCCTCGGGCGCGTGTTGGGAGGTTGGGCACCAGTCGGGTGAGCTCGCCGCCGTACCGCCCCAGACGATCGGTGAGCTCCTCGGCCGGTGCATGGTCGACGTCCCACGTGAGCGCTTCCACGAACGGTTGGTAGGGGACACCGAGCTCGTCGTCGCAGCGCCCGAACAGCACCGTCGCCCCCTGGGCGTTCGCGCGGAGTGCGATCTCGGTCGCCAGCCGGGTCTTGCCGATCCCGGGCTCGCCCGCGACGAGCACGACGCCGCGCTCGCCGTCGACCGCCGCCGCCTTCCACTGGTCCACCAGCGTCCCGAGGTGCTCGTCGCGACCGACGAACGCGAAGCGGGTGCCGGGATCCAGGCCCGGTGGGAGCGGCCGTGCCTCCTCAGCGACGTCCGGGAGTGGTTCCCACCCCACCCGCGAGGTTGGGACGGGGTCGGGGATGCCCTTGAGCTCGAGCGGCCCCATGCTCTCGAACTCCTGCACCGCCCGCGAGCCCGCGACGATCCTGACCACGTCGGTGCAGAAGATCCCGTGCGTGCCCGCGAGGTCACACAGGCGCGCGGCCTCCACGACTGGGGTGCCGAAGAGGTCGCCGTCGTCAGCGCGTGCGTCGCCGAGGCTGATCCCGATCCGCACGGCGAGCGGCTCGGCTTCGACGGCGCGACGGTTGCGGCGGTCGATGTCCTGCTGGATGGCGACACTGCAGGCCAGGGCTTCCGCGGCGCCGGTGAACGCGGCCATGCAACCGTCGCCGGTCCCTTTCACCACCTCGCCGTCATGGCGGGCGACGGCCCTGGCGATGATCGCGTCGTGCGCTCGGCGCAACTCGTCGGCGACGTCGTCGCCAAGGCGGGTTCGCTGCTCGGTCGATCCGACGAGGTCGGTGAAGACGATGGTCCACGTCCCGTCCCGCATCGCCACGAGCCCGAGACTAGGCCCCGCAACCTCAGACGGCGG
>JBBECS010000054.1:0-3393 GCA_040881685.1 Acidimicrobiia bacterium
CCAGATGCTTGACCACCTCGATGTGAGCCGTGTTCGTCGTGTTGGTGAACGTGCACAGCCAGTGCTGGCCCGCGGCCACTGTCAGCCCAGCCGCCGGAACCGTCTCCGCGGTGCCGGCGGTATCGGTGTTGTCGCACGTTGCCGAGGTCAGCTCCCAACCCGCGACCGGACCCTCGGTCACCGTGTACACCCCGGACGCAAGCGCGGGGAAGGCCGGCGCCGGCGTGTACGGCGTGTCCAGGCCTGCCTGGGTGGTCGTGATCTGCACGGGTGGCTTCGATGTCGGACCGCCGCTCAGCGAGAACGTGAATGGGCCACCCGGGAGTGTCGAAGTGTTCTTGACCACCTGGATGGACGCGTTTGGTACCGGGTCGTCGTAGAAGGTGCAGTTCACGATGTCGGTCGGTGCGACGTTCTGCACGGTGATGCCGCCGGCGGCAGTTGCAGTGGAGACCGGATCACCGTTCGACAGCTCACACTCAGTGAGCGCCGCGTTCTGCGTATAGCCGTTCTGATTCGGAGGAACTTCGGTGACCGTGATCGTCTCGTTGTCGGTGGAGTTCCACGAGAAGCTCACCGAACCGCTCGCGTTCGTCGCCACGGGCCCGGACGGGGTCACCGTCGGCGGCGGCGTGGGGTTGACGGCCTGGAACGTGAATGCGGGATACGTCGGCTGCGTCGCCGTCACGTAGTCGTTCCCCACCTTCACCTTCTTGGTCACCGTGATCGAGCCGCCACAGGTCTGCTGCGCGATCTGGAGCAGCAGATCCGTGACCGCGCTGAAGTTGTCGGCCAAGTACGACTGGTCGGGGCTCGAGATGAGGTCGAGGTTCATCGCGGAGACATTGCCGCCCACGCCGATCGCGATGCTCGTCGCGCCTGCGGCCTTGACGTTGTTGGCGGAGATGACTCCCTGCTCGACATCCCACACGTCGGTGTCCCCGCCGTCACCGACGTTCGGCACGCCGCGCACGGTCGGGTTCCCGTCGGTGATGGTGACGACGACGTCACCGGCGACGGCCGCCGCGTGGCGGAACGCGTCGTCCCAGTTGGTCGAGCCCGCAGCCGCGGGACCATAGACCGCGTCGATGACCGCGTCGACGTTCGGCTTGCCGTTGTTCGCGAGGCTGATGAAGCCTGAGTTGGTCGTTGCCGTGGTCGAGAAGCTCACGATGGCGATCTTCGTCGGCGTGTTGTTCAGCGCCGTCGTGAACGCCTTCGCGGCGTTGGCGGCCGCGGTCTCGGAGCCCTGCATCGACCCGGAGCGGTCGAGCACGAGTGTGATGTCGACGCCGCAGATCTCGGGGAACGGGTTGTTGTTGGCGCGGTTCACGAACCACCGCGGGCGGCTGTTGTCGTCGTTCGGGGGAACCTGCGTCGTCGTGTTGCTCTCGACGTCCACCTCGATGACGTACGGGTCCGAGTCGGGACCGCCATCGGTGTCGATCGCGCTGACGTTGGTGTACCCAGCCGGTGCGGGACCAAGCTCCTTGACCCAGTACGTGCCTGGGCTGAGCCCGTTGACCAGGCACTCACCGTTGCCGTCGGTCGGCGTGCACGTCGTGACCAGCGTCGTCGTGCCCGCGTCCGAGTAGACGCCGAACGTCGCGCCGGAAAGCCCCTGCACGTTGTTGGGGTCGGCCCCGCCGGTGCGCGTCCCTGCCTTCTTGATCAGGAGCGAACCCGGCCCCGTGTTGGTGAACGTGCAGCTGCCAACTGACTCGGCGGCGGAGTCGGTGGTCAGACGGATGACCTGACCGTTCGCGCCACTGTTGCCGTTCTGCTCACCGCCCGTGCACGACCGTCCGGTCAACGTCCAACCCGTTGGGAGCGTCTCGGTGATCCGGTAGTTCGTGTCGTTCAGCAGCCCGACCCACGAGGCCGTCCCGCCGTCAGACAGGTTCTGCGGGTCCGGTGTGAGAAAGGTCCCCGTACCGGTACAGCCGGTGCCACTCGTCTGCGTGCACTGCTCCAGCCGGAACGGGAACGTCCCCGGCGCGGCATCCGGCACCGTCTGCTTCGTCACGTTCAGCGTCAGCTGCGTGTTGGTGAACGTGCAGTCACCGAACTGCTCGGTCGTGTTGTCGTTGGTGAGTCGGATGACCTGACCGTTCGCGCCGCTGTTGCCGTTCTGCTCACCGCCCGTGCACGACCGTCCGGTCAACGTCCAACCCGACGGGAGCGTCTCGGTGATCCGGTAGTTCGTGTCGTTCAGCAGCGGACCCCAGGTGGCGACGCCATTGTCAGACAGGTTCTGCGGGTCCGGTGTGAGGAAGGTCCCTGTACCGGTACAGCCGGTGCCACTCGTCTCCGTGCACTGCTCCAGCCGGAACGGGAAGGTGCCCGGCGTGCCGTCAGGCGTCGTTTGCTTCGTGACCGTCAGCGAACGTTGCTGGCGGTCGGTGAAGGTGCACTGGGCGCTCGTGTTCGCGGGGCCCAGCCGCACGAAGAAGCCGTTCGTTCCCGCGCCACTGTTGGCTGCGCCCGTGCAGCTCACGCTCTGGAGCGTCCACCCGGCTGGAATGTTGATCTCGGTGACGAAGTACCACGTGAGGCTTCCGGTCGTGAGGTTGTTCCAGATGCCGTAGTCGCCACCAGGCACACCGGTGCGATCGCCGAGGCTCGTCGCGCCCGTGCAGCTGCCGGGCGTACCCGAACCGGAGTTCGTGCACTGCTGGAGGCGGAAGTCGAAGGTCTGCGCGCCCGAACCGATGGCGACCTTGTTCGCGGTGATCGTGCCAGGCGTACCGGGCGTTCCGACACCGACCGGGTCGTGGATCACGCCGTCGGTGCCGCTCTGGTCGCCCGCGCCGCCGTCGGCGAGCTCGAGGGTGACCTCGTCGGCGCCGTCGTTGATCTGCGCGCGGTTCGAGAAGTTGCTCCACTGACCGTTCTGGAACATGTAGACGGCGCTCAGCGAGCCGTCCGGCAGGAAGAGCTTGACGTCCGCGTGGTCGCCGGGGGTGACGACGTGCACGTCGTAGTCGATGAGACCGGCGGGCAGCTCCGCGCCGTTGGGCGGCGGGTTGTCGGCCGGAACCTCGAGCGTGCGCACGTTGGCGAGCGACGTGAAGAGTGGCGACTCGATCGTGATGTAGTCGTCGAGCGAGCCGTTGCCGTCGACGTCGTACTTGCTCGGCAGGGACGCGACGTTGGCCTGCTCGGCGTCGGGGGTGCCGTCACCGTTGCCGTCGCCTCCGCTCGGCGCGCCGCTCTCGACCGCGGCACTGACGCCGTCCTCGTCGGACGGCCGCGCCGGCAGCTGGTCGCTCGGCGGCGCGGTCGTGGCCGTGGTCGGGTCGGTCGCTACATCTGGCTCCGTCGCGTCCGGCTCGGTCGCGTCCGGCTCCGTGGCGTCCGGCTCGGTCGTGTCCGGCTCGCTCGTGTCCGGCT